>JBGMRO010000117.1:0-9300 GCA_048061555.1 Thiohalomonadales bacterium
CATATTATAGTCAAAGTGTGTTTGGGCATCTCGGATTAATGATGCAGCGTGAAGATATTACTGAACTGCTGCAAAAAGACGAGATACCTGAAAAACTCAAGAAAAAATTACGCTTTGTAATGGAAGTTCGGCAATTCGCCACCGAAATTTTGCACTTAGCGGACAACGATAGCTACACGACCTATGTCGATACACAGCAGGCCTATGTGATATGGAACGTAGTCGCAGCACCGGAACTCTCCCTTAAGCTCACTAAATGGTGTTTTGTCTTTGCCGGTTGTATTAGCTACAAGGGTTATTATGCCCACAGTGACGCCACCGACTACGCGGAAACGTTGCGCGAAGAGGGCTTCGATGTGTATGTGCGTGGTGCCACCGCGTACTCCACCTTGGGTTGGTTTGACGACCCGGTATTAAATACCTTTATTAATTATTCTGGCCCCAACCTGGCTGGCATAATCTTTCACGAGTTGGCCCATCAAAAATTATATGTCAAGAATGATTCTGCCTTTAACGAGAGCTTTGCGACATTTGTCGAAAAGGAGGGTGTACGCCTCTGGTTGGCGAGCCAGGACGCGGATCCACAAGCATTGCAAAAATACCAGCAACACAAACAGCGGCGCAAAGATTTTAACCACTTGATTGTGGATACCAATGAACGCCTACGCAAGGTCTATAGTGGCAGTGAGAGCGACCAGGAAAAACGCGCGCAAAAAAAAATTCAAATTGAACAATTACAGCATCGCTACTCGAGTTTAAAACAAAAGTGGGGAGGGTATACCGGTTATGATGCATGGATGGCGCGGGGTATAAACAACGCCCAGCTTGGCTCTGTAGGCACCTACCAGGATTGGTTGCCGGCGTTTCAAGGTTTATTTGCCGCCAATGAGGCGAACCTGCTCGATTTTTATCGCGCCGCTGAAGCGCTGTCTGAGCTAACGCCTGAGCAGCGCGATGATGCGCTAAAAGAATATAGTGCAATGATCGTGGCTGAGTAGTGCCCATCCACAAACGGTCTATTCCCCCAATATCTGCGTTGCGCACCTTTTTGGCCATGGATGGCCTTATGCTGCGAATGCATGGATGCATTAGAGCAGTGATCTTGGGAAAATATCCTCGTTTGTGGACGGGCACTAATGAGTGTTTATGCGTAACGTGTCTATTTCTTGACCGGATCTCGACCGGCCTGGCGTCGAAATGCATCGAAGCATCCGCGTGTGTGTTCATTGGCAAGATATCGCGGTGCAATGGATTCCATGGATTGCGGAGTGATATCGAAAATTTCAGGAAATGCGCCATCACAGACACTGTCTACCTGCATCGATGCCACATTATCTCGAGTCAACAGAGTCCCGGGTAAATTGCCCAGGATGGCGGCTTGTAGTTTAGACAATCCACTTCCCAATCCGATAATTCTCCTTTTCTGCCCCAATAGTGTGCCGATGTAGGCGACAATATCTTGCAGCCGGTATTCCTTTGGGCCGCACATATTATAGCGCTCGCCGAAGGTAAGTTTGAAATCGATAGAAGAAACAATAACACTGGCGAGATCTTCTACATAGATGGGTGCAAATCGTGCGTTGGGACAGGCCAAGAGCAATGGCATAAAACTCGGAATTGAACGTAAAATAGAGGCAAAACGGTTTAGAAATTGGTCGTCTGGCCCGAATACCACCGAAGGTCTAAAGGTGGTGACATTAAAACCCGCGGTCGTATGGACCATATTCTCTGCTTCCCCTTTGCTACGCAAATACTTACTCGGGCCACGATTCGCATTCGATTGTAGTGCGCTCATGTGGATGAGTCGGGTTATACCGGTGTTTCTACAGGCATCGATGACTTTACGGGTCAATCCCACATGCGCGGCTTGAAAGTTTCGTGTCTTACGGTCCTGTTCAACGAGTATTCCTACCAGGTTAATGACCACATCCATACCGGCGAAATTTTTCTGTAGCTGACCGTCGCTGAATATATCGCTTTCTACCAGCTCAACGTGGGGTAGTACCAGCAAATCTCGATATTTTTCTCTACGACGTGTCAAGACCTGTACCTCGCAGCCAGCCTGCACGAGCCGCCGAACCACTGACTGTCCAATAAACCCTGTACCACCTAACACACATACCCGAACATTATTTCTCACATCAAGATCCTTTAAATTTCATAACTTGCGGAATTTTCTACTGCGCGGGCATCCGCGTCAAGTTATTGATGGCATTACCGTTAAAAATTTCAATAGATCGCAAATCTTCGTGTGACTAATTATTTGGATAATACGTGAGCGTTGCTTTAATGGGACAAAAAAGATGGTTGGGTCGGATGAATTTTGTCCATGCAATGGCAGGCTAAAGGTGATATCCACACAACGAAATAGCTTAATGAATAAAAACAACGTCTTGTAATGACGGCATCGTCTAGATTGTCGGCCCAAATTTAGTAGAGCTTGTCGACAAGCGGTTGAATTAAGCTCTGTAGAATTAGCTGTGTTTCCGCGTAGATCGTCCGTTATAGGGCATATACAAGCAAAGAGTTTGTATGAGCATTGTCTTATATTACAAGGAGCACCCTACAATGATAGTAAAACACACCATTACCGCTATGATGATTAGTGGCCTGTTATTGGTTTCTGCCGCCTCATCGGCAGGGACCGAAGAATACAATAGTGGATTTATAGCTGCTGAGTCAGGTGACTATGATTCGGCCGTTCTTCAATGGGGTCCCTTGGCAGAACGTGGAAATGCACTGGCTCAGTTTAATCTTGCGATGCTCTACCACAGTGGTTCGGGCGTACCGCAAAACGAAACTGAGGCGCTTAAATGGTACACGGCTGCCGCAGAAAATGGATACTATAAGGCGCAAGAATATCTTGCGGTTGGCTATGCAGAAGGTTGGTTTGGATTGTCAAAAGACCAACGTAAGGCCATTCATTGGCAAAATAGAATCGACTCGGGAAAATAAGCAAACGGAACCTAAAGTCTTTCAGCAATACTTATCAGTCTATTTCCATTCATCCAAAAGTAGATAACGGTGGGTTGTAGTACCTACCGTTATCTATATCCAAAGCTTAATCTACAACGCCGAAATTTTGACGCTCAAACGTCGGCACAAGTGAATTTAGAGCTAGTATAGGACGCCGCACGAGTTGTGGCTGATTATGTTTTCCTCCGCAGTTCATCTAGCGGCTGTAATTTTTTTATTAATAGTTACGCCTGAGTTAGGTTAAACCCTCATGTAGCGCGTTTTATTGCCCAATACTGGATTATTTAGAGTCCGAACCACTTTTAATACGGGCTACGATAATAAACTCCTTCGTCCTATACAAAAATTATTTCGAGATTATATTTGCTTATTCACAAATATTTACTACTTTATTATTTGTTATCAGTAAAAATTCTATCAAATAGGCAATCTGGCGATTAGGGCTTCCTACGAAAGAAGGGGCTCCAAGGCGACAGACAATCGACTAAATAGGAAAAAGGGAGAAATTCATGGGCGTTAAAGTTTATGACGATGAGTATGGATATCGTTTACGTGTTTATCGCAAAGTAGGTGAGAAAGTTTTTGATGAGGTTTACTGGTTGACTGAAAACGGCAAGCGCATGACAAGCAAAAAAAGAAAATCGATAGAATCGCAGGTGATGGCCCGGGATCACGAGTTGGAAAAGAAGCAAATGGTATTCCAAAAACGACTGCTTGCTGACAAGCAGTATCAGTGCTTCCATTCTGATGGGCGGGTTATCGGTGTTCGCCGGGAAGAAAAAGTACGGGATAGTGGTAACGTCACCGATCTATTCAAATTACGCATTCGAAAATCAGACGGTGAGGTGGTACATCGCGAAGTATCGATTAACTATTATGGCAAGCAATCGTGGGGTAGGGTTGTCGATATCATATGCTCACACCGAAACGTCAAGAAAGGCACCAAGGTCTATAAAAATTTGGTCGCCGCCAAAACGCTCTATATCTGATTATTGCACGATATCGAGCCCATAAAGGCCACTACACTGCGCATCGCCCAACTTAGAGGTATTCTAAGTTGGGCGATCGATATCTTTAATGCCTTAATAATGCCTCAATCGAGAGGTGAGTACAGTGGCTTATAAATAGCCAGATTTTTAGTTCCCTTCGCAGATATTCCTGCCGCTACAACCACGTTCACCTTTCGCACTATATCCCTGTATTCAGGGCTATTGCATAATAAACAGTACGTTACAAAATTTTACAATTGCTTACGATTTTTCCGCAGTGTTGCATGAGCTTTTCTGTCACACTGTGTTTGGCCTAGATTCGTCTCGGTTATGCAGGCGTGTAAGCAATATTTCGAGGTGAGTATGCGAGCGGGCCATTATCCGCGGAGTGGTTTATGAGATTTAATAGATACTTAGAATGTGTGCTAATTACGGTGGCCACTGTCATTTCGAGCGTATCGACTGCGGCTCCTCTAGAAGGGAGAATCGTGCGCGATAGCTATAACGAACACGCCTGGGAATTTAACCCACAGATTTTTATCGCCCACCCCAATAACCCCTTAATAGGAAATCCTGAACCGGTCAGCGTGCTGGATTTCAACTTGCGTCTATCTTATTACGGCGAACGATTCTTTTTTGATGATGCCATTGGTTACACCTTGTTTCAAAATGAACAATATATGTTCAATTTGTTGGCTTCACCTACGGAAGACTTTATCTTATTCGATAAAGATTTTTTCAAAACAGGTGACGTACCGGCGTTAGCCGGCCTAGATAGCAGAAAAATGAGTATAAATGGCGGTGTGGAATTACTCGTCGACGGTAGCTGGGGTGATATCGCCTTGCAGATTCAGACAGATTTGCTCGGAATACATACTGGCCATATCGTCGACATCGCATATGCCTATAGCTTTTACAGCGGAAAATGGGTGGTTCGACCGCAGATCGGTATGGTATGGAAGAGTGATAATTATGTCGATTATTATTACGGCGTGAGTCCATCAGAGGCTAGTGCCATACTACCGGCGTATACCGCGAATTCCGCACTCAACACCTATTTCTTTCTCGAAACTCGATACCAGTTGTTCCCGTCTTGGAATTTAATCGCAGGATACTATATACAGAAAGCAGACGACAGTATTGCTAACAGTCCGTTATTGATAAGGGATAATTACGAAGATGTCTATGTCGGCATCGAATGGATAAAACCATTTAGCATTCAGTTTTAGTTTAGAAATCTAGGAGCTCTAGTTAGTGCCCGTCCACAAACGAAGATATTGGAGAAATAGACCGTTTGTGAATGGACACTTAGATTGGGCTAATCACTAATCTTAAGATAAGAGTTTCTAGACCTGCTAAAAACTTAAAGGAAGCGCTTCACCGATAGAACTAATGGAATTTGGGAATAGAATAAAAATGCGATCGGCCAAAAAGAAACAATGAAAATAACGCTGTACCCTGTGCTCATAAGTTGCATGGCACTATTGCTATTCGGCGCTATCGGTGTCAATGCGATGGCAGAAGAGTCATCTAATGAGTCGGCCAAAGTCTCTGCGCCAACGTCTATTGTAGAGGGTGCGCCGGTGTTGAGTATCGATCCCATGCGTTGTGTATTAAAATCAGGACAGGAATTATGTCGTATACAACTAACATTGAGTTGGCAGGCGAATAAAGCACACTCTGTATGCTTGACGGAAAAGGGAGATGCGCTGATTTTGGCCTGTTGGGAACAGGCTGTACGTGGCGCAGCACGCGTATTATTTGTTGGCGAAGAGAGCGTAACTTACGTATTGGTAAACGAAAATAACACCGTACATAGTGAAGCGACACTCAGTGTGGGACGGGTATCAAGTCCGAAGCGCAGATCTAATAAACGACGCCGTCGATTATGGAGCTTTCGTTAGAGGGCACTGCGTAAATAAATAGGAAAAGGTATTACTGTGAATGACAAGGCTATTGATTCTACGACCCTGCAAAATATCTTATTGGTGGAAGATGACGAGCGCCTGGCCAATCTCATTCAGGAATATATGCTACAGCAAGGCCTACAGATAAAGATCGAACATAATGGTTTAGCGGCAGTCGATCGCATAAAAAGCGAGCACTTCGACTTATTGATCCTCGATATCATGTTACCCGGGTTGAATGGCTTAGAGATATGTCGGCAAATTCGCCCGGTTTATCCGGGGCCGATAATGATGCTGACCGCGAAGGATGAGGACATCGATCAAGTGGTTGGTCTGGAGTTAGGTGCAGACGACTATGTAACAAAACCGGTGCAACCTCGGGTCCTGCTAGCGAGGATTAGGGCATTGTTACGGCGACAAAATTTAGAGTCGAATCAGGCTAGCGCTAACCAGGCAAGTGGGCAAATTGTGTATGGTAGCCTGCGCATCAATGCCCATGCCCAAGAAGTTCATTTGGAAGAAAAACAAATCGAGTGTACAACCAACGAATTCAAATTGCTTTGGTTGCTTGCAAGTCATAGTGGGCAGGTACTCAGTCGTGACGATATTCTGGAATCACTACGTGGCATCGGTTATGACGGTTTAGATAGATCGGTAGATGTAAGGGTCTCACGCCTGCGCAAAAAATTGGGAGATAACGCAGCCCACCCCTACCGCATCAAGACGATTTGGGGAAAGGGCTACCTATTCGTCAAAGACGCATGGTAGACGAGCCTACATTCAAATGATCAGTAAATTATTTTTCCGACTCTACCTCCTCGTCGTTATCACGCTGGTTGGGGTAGGTTGGAGTTTAGATCAGGTGTTCGAGGCCATATCGGAAAAAAATTATGAACCCGATACCTATGCGGCGATATTTACCCTGGTGGACAAACAATTATCCACAATCCCCGAGGAAGCGTGGGCGGCGACAATACAAAATCTAAGGGCAGAACTGCGCATCCCTATGGCATTGGAGCCTGTCTCATCGATAGTCTCAAACAATGGCGACATGGAGACGGAATGGTCTGAATCTGAAATTATTATATTTGCGGATGAAGACGGAGAAACCCTATTACATCAAATAAACGCCAGCATGTATGCATTGAGTATTGGTCCGGTGGGACGGTCGAGCGGTAGCTTAGATATCGAATTTTTTCTAAACGGTGTTTTTTATATCAGTTTAGCGATAGCGATAATGTTGTGGGTGCGACCCCTGTGGGTCAGTCTACGTAGCTTGAGTGAGGTTACCTCTCGTTTTGGTAAAGGTGAGTTTGACGTTCGAGCTAGTGTAGCGCAGAAATCTGCAGTAGCACCGTTGGCCGAGACCTTTAATAGCATGGCCGGACGCATACAAAGACTTATAGAGTCCCACAAGGAACTGACTAACGCGGTATCACACGATCTTCGCACTCCGTTAGCAAGAATGCGTTTCGGTATAGACATGCTAGGCGCAAGCCCCGATGAGCAAGATAAACAGCGTTACATGGCAAGTATGCAGGCGGATATCGACGAACTTGATGCCCTAATAAACGAAATGCTGACCTATGCCACCTTTGAAAGAGATCGCCCAGACTTGACTATGCAGTCTACAAAAATAACACCCTGGCTAGAAAAAATCGTAGCGCGTACACGCAGTATCAATACTAATATTGAAATCACATGTGTGCAAACTAAACTCGATGTGGAACGACAGATGAGCATGGAGCCGAGTTATATGGCGCGAGCATTGACTAATTTAATCTCCAACGCGACGCGTTTTGCAACACAGAAAATACAGGTCGAGGCCGTCGAGGAAAAGGCGCAGCTTAATATTTATGTGGATGATGATGGACCAGGCATTCCCGAAGCGGATCGAAAAAAAATATTTGAGGCCTTTCAAAAAAGTGGTGGTAGCGATGCAAAAAATCGTACCGGCTTCGGACTGGGTCTTGCTATCGTACATAGAATTGTTGTATGGCATGGCGGTCAAGTTGATGTTACTAGTTCACCCTTGGGTGGTGCCCGGTTTCATATTAAGTTGCCGATGCAGGCCGCGGCTCCACTTTCTATTTCACCACAGAAGGGCCATCGACAGACCGTAGCAGATACTAGCAATTCAAAGGACGTTACTTCAAAACGTTCTATCTCAAAAACAGAACCGGGCTGACATCATGTGTGGCCGATATAATATTGTAACCAATGCCGAGGCACTTATTGATGCCTTTGAAATTATTCACAGCGATGACTCCATCGACGATTTCTTACCCAACTATAATATTGCTCCGTCCGACGCTAAGACGCTAAAAAAGGCTCCCATTGTTTATCTACATGACCATCAGCGAAGTTTAACTCTGTGCTGTTGGCCATTTTTGCCGGCCTTTGCCCATGCTGTTGTAGGAAAATATTGTGTTGCTAATGCACAGATGGAAAAATTAGAGCAATCGAAAGTTTATGGTTCAGCTTGGAAAAGCGGGCAGCGTTGCCTGGTGCCCGCCAGTGGGTTTTATGAATGGCAAATCCAAACAAAAAAAGGACCTAAGCAGCCCTATAATATCAAGCTCAAGGATCAAGAACTTTTTGCCATGGCAGGTGTCCGGGGTGTATCGAGCACCAAAGACGGCAGTGTCAATATGATGAGTTTCGCCATTATCACACTGCCAGCCAATCCATTAATGGCCGAGATCCATAACGACAAAAAACGTATGCCCGCACTGTTGTCAAAGGCGCAGCAACAAGTTTGGTTGGGGGCAGATAATAATGCTGCGATGGACTGCATCAAGCAATACCCACAAGAAAAAATGTCAGCAACTCCCATAACAACCTATCTTAATAATCCAAATAACATCGATGTTCGTTGTCTAGATCCGCTGTTAGAGCATTAAGCGCTTTTGTGCGATATTCTGTGGCAAAGTGATTGCGATCACAAGCGATGGCACCAAACACTATCGAGTAGAGTTTGAAAGTCATAAATCATCGTCAATGCAGTGCTGCTATCAGAGCCGTTGTAACGGGTCACTTCATGCATGCATCCTGTGTTCTATTTTTCTCCAGATCGCAGTCGATCGAAGTATTGCTACCGCTTATGTCGCCTACAGGTTCGAGTATAAGGATGTTGCTTCTTTCGCATGATGTTAAAAATAAAAGCAACAAGAGGGCCAATAGCCGAATTTGGATGTTGTTCTGCATGACTGAATATCCTCCAAAGTGTTTTTAAAGTTGTTTATTCGCGATCCAGTGCTTCCGCGTTAGGTTGCGCTAATTCGGTGAGGCTTGCCTTTAGTTGAGGTGCGTAATCGAGTGGGAAGAAATTATAAACGACCTAGTGTTGAGAGTGCAAGGCCCGAGGAGAGTTGTGTAGAGACGTCGGTCTGATCAATAGGTATTTCGAAGCTGTGATTGATCGTGAT
>JBGMRO010000118.1:0-9274 GCA_048061555.1 Thiohalomonadales bacterium
GTATCGAAATCGGGATCGGTCCAGACTGCCCGCAGTTCGGCGTCACCGATGTTGTTCAGATAGGTGGCATTAGCTATGTCGACGGTGTTTCCCACCAGCTTGGCCGCCCGACCGTCCGCACCGATAGTCCGTCCATCAGAGACCGCGACGTCGTAGATACGCTCATGCCGCTCACCTGCCGCGTCAACCCATCCCTTGACGATCTGAATTCGGTCCAGATTCGCACCCCAGGAATCCTTAAGTGCACCGACCATGAAAGTGGGGGCGGACGCTCCCGCAGAGCGCACTGGTAAATCTCCACCCATCGGCACGCCCCTGGCGTAGCCAATCGATACGGCGTCCGGTTGAAACACTTCATCCGATTTATAATCCCAACCGCCAAAGAAACGTACCGTGATCCGAGTGCCGGTCGTGGCGTAGGTTTCTTTCTTTTGCATCGCGTCAAATAGCGCCTCGCGCGTGTTCTCACGCGCCCACACACCAGCCAGACCTGACGAGACCTCTTCCCAGGCATAAGTTGAGAGCTTGTCATCGCCGCCCAATGCCTTAATCACGTAGTGCTCGTACCGATCGGCCGCGGGTTCGGTGCCAGCGAATTTTCCCCAATAATTCTCGTCACGGGTAGCGGCTAGGCTTGTGTGGGAATCCGTGGAACCGATCATGCCAAACTTGAAGGGGTTAACGCCGATCTGCTGTTCCTGCTGAAGACCGATCTGGAGCACGGTGCGTGCATACTCGTAGGGCAACATCGAATCCTGCTTTGGTTTTAAACCCACAATATCGCCTTTGTCCCAGGTCCCGTAGTCGGCCCACTCATCCGTCGGTGAGAGCTTCGGATGTGCTTCAGCGTCGCCTTTGATCTGGGTGACCTCATAGAGCGGCTCCCATCGCATCCGACTCTCCGCATACTTGCGGTCGATTGGCTTGCCGTTCAATCGTTCTACCGCGAACATTAGACCATTACTCAGGTTCCCATTGTGCGGGATGGCCAAGACACTTCCCCCGGTCATCTGTTCGTAGCGGGCCATGTAAGCCCAGAGGTCTTCCGGGTCTGGAGAGTCGAATGTCGAGAAGGGAAGGACTCGAGCCACCTTATTGGCGTCGTCCCTAAAGATGACAACGCGGTGCAGGTTGCTCGGGTTTTTCGCGTTATTGAGTGATGTCCATTCGAACCCAATCAATGCCGTGAACGACCCGGGTTCGTTGAACTTTTCCGCTGCCGCGATTTGCCGATCCCACACCAACCGTTGCATCTTCTGGCTATTGATGAGGTCGGTGTTTGCAGAAACACCCTCCTTGGCCCATATCAAAAATGCATCGTAACCCTTACCTGCCTTCACCAAATCGTAGAGCCGCTTACCATTGGCAGTGCCCAATAACTCAGCATTGGTCTCGGCGATCATCGGCGCAAGACCGAGATTTTCTGCATGATCGGAGACAACCAGAAAGTCGAGCGGTCGGATAAGCTGGGCACGCTGCCCAGAACTACTGCTGACCTCTTCGCCCCTGGCGAATCGGTATGCGTCTTCGGGGCCAAGCTTGTTACCGATCATGCCCGCATCCGTCGAATAACTGGAGTGAAGATGGGTATCACCCCAATACAGCCCTTCGGCAAAAGATCTATCGGTCTCCTTTCGCTTGACGTAAGGCGAGTAAATTGCAGAAGACTCGGGCAGGCCTGTCTTAGGTGGATTGCTAGCATCCTTATTCGACGAGGGCGCTATCTTGTTGTCGGAGGTTGGCGTTATATTAGCCTGTGCTTGTTCTTTTGTGGGGCCGGTCGAAGTAGGCGCAGGACTTTGTTGCTCGCAGGCACTTAACAAGCCCACCAGTGCGACAAGACAAACACGTGGTATCTTTCCTTTGTGACTAAGCATAACTCTCCTCCGAGTATTTGCAGGTTCCATTAAATCGATAAGTCAGATTATGTCCATACTAAATTTATTGTTTCAATCCGTTTCAGGGTGTATACCAGATCGGGTAGGTATAAACACGTTCCGTCGTGATCATTGGCACATTCTTGGGCATTTTCACATTGAATCGTTTAGCGTCATACGCGATCCAGCGTGGGGTCGGTATCTCGATAGATCACATTACGGTGCAGATTATTTCCACCATCCGTCAAGGTCCACTCATAACCGATAATGGCACTGAAGCGACCCGAGTCATTAAATTTTTCTGCCGTCTCGAGATACCGCTCCCACACGGAACGTATGAACTTAGGCTCGGTCAATACCGTCGGTACTTTCTCACCGGCTATGCCGGTAACTGAATTCCAGTCAGTCGCGATGGTAACATCCCTCTAAAGTTTATTCCAACAGCCAGTGAGAATTTAGACTTCTAGTTTTTTGGAGATAACATTAGCTGCCAACTTGTTTCGACGCTACGCAAAAATTACTGTGGTAACAGCAGGGTCAAAACGAGACCTGGGTCAGATAATGTACATCTAGTCGGATATCACGCACTAAACAAATTCTATAAATAGACGCACAATATTAATTGACAGAAGTACGCCCAGCTGTTTAATATAGCCAAATGGCTATATATAATTCTGCAACGCTAGATCGAACCTTTCACGCCCTGGGTGATGAATCGCGTCGACGCATACTGGCCACAATCAGTCATCGGGGACATTGCTCTGCGGGAGAATTAGTTAATTTGTTCGACTGCTCGCAGCCCACCGTTTCGAAACACCTACGGGTAATGGAAAAAGCGGGCCTACTGCATCGAAGCATAGAAGGTCGGCAACATATTTTTAGCCTTAAAACAGAATCATTAAAGGAAGCAGATAGCTGGTTACAAAGACATCTTGATTTTTGGCAGAACAGCCTGGACCAATTGACCCGGTATCTCGACGCGAATGCAGAAAATGAGCAAGAAAAATGAATAAACCAATCGCGGCAGAATTGTTAGTTCGACGAAAATTTAACGTCGGCCGCGAACTCGTTTTTGCCGCTTTCACCGACGCAAAGGCGTTACAACATTGGATCGCCCCACAGAGAGATATTAAAACGAAGGTTATAGAATTTAATTTCCACATTGGTGGCCGTTATCGATTTGAATTTCTACTACCCGATGGAACGCTTACCTTTCTAATCGGTGAATATCAAATTATTGACCCTCCGAACAAACTCTCTTTCACTTGGTGCTGGGAAAAACCCGACCCACACGCCGGAATCGACAGTCTGGTGACGGTAGAATTCATTGACAACAATAATATGACTGAACTGGTTATATCGCATGTCAAATTCGAAACGACAGAAATGAAACAACGCCATGCAGAGGGCTGGTCGGGTACGCTGACTCGATTACAAGCTTGGCTTGATAAAACAATTCCAATCTGACTAAGGAAATAATAATGAACTTACTACCCGTTACTTCTACAATAGCCGCGATATTGGCGATTATTATGTTACCGCTCACGATACAAATCACCCTACGACGCATGGAACTCGGTAAGGCCATGGGGGATATTGGTGGAGTAGCGTTCGGAGATGGCAATGACGAGTTGCTGCGACGTCGTGTGTGTGCCTTCAGTAACTTTATGGAATATGCGCCTATGTGCCTACTCTTGCTAGCTTTAATAGAGTACAACGGTGCATCGCCAATGCTAACCTGGAGTATCGGCGGCCTATTGTTTGTCGGGCGCATTATTCATGCACTTAGCGTACTCTACACTAGAAACCCCCTACCCAAAGCCATTGGCATGTTCTTGACCTATGCTGCGTTCATTCTACCTGCGCTTTGGCTAATCGGTAACAATTGGATATGACTGACAGTGCGCAGCTTTTACGTGCCTTAATTTCAAGAAAATTCGAACCCGTTACATTTTATAGCGAATAATGACTATCGACACATTGACATCTCTGAAATTCAACATATACTTGTACATATATGTGTTTATAAAGGTACATAAACATGGGTCAAGTAACAATATATTTAGAAGATGATATCGAAATTAAAATGTGTGCAGCTGCGAAATCGGCTAACTTGTCAAAAAGTAAGTGGATCGCCAAACTCATTAAATCTCAAGTCTCCGATGAATGGCCAGATGCTGTCGTTGCACTTGCAGGCGCGTGGGGAGATTTTACCTTGACCGAAGAAGACCGATCAAACCTCGGCAGCGATGCAAAACGAGAGACGCTTTAGTGTATATTCTTGACACTAATACGGTTATCTATTATTTCAAAAATATGGGGAATGTCGCCAATAATTTATTGGCAACATCTCCAAAAGACATCGCAATTCCTACGGTGGTATTATATGAATTAGAGTACGGTATTGCTAAATCCACTTCTCCAAAAAAGAGAATGCGACAATTGGCGGAACTTAGTTCGGTAGTTGAAGTATTGGACTTTGGTCAAAAAGAAGCATTAACTGCCGCCCGCATAAGAGCCTCACTAGAAAAAAAAGGGACGCCCATTGGACCTTACGATATCATGATTGCTGGTACTACAATTTGCAACCAGGGTATACTCATTACTAACAATTCTAAAGAGTTTACACGTGTTCCGAATCTTAAGTTAGAAAATTGGTATTAATTAATAACGCTATTAATTACCTAGCAAACGAATTAATATAGAAGACGATTATATTCTTCATGATGCTTCATATCTTCAAAGATCCACACCATGCGGTCTAAAAACCACATCTTTGCAACATAAACTAATATTGTACCCGTCAGCGTAGACCAAAAGTGTAATTGATAGAGCCCGAAAAAAAGAAAGGCCCCACCCACCACTTGAAGTAAGGTCAAGATACGAATCATAGATTGATGTCGCTCCGGTACCGGTATTTCACCTCGACGCGTCCATATCATTTCACCTAATACGGCCTTGGATGCCCAATTATCGGTTGAATTTGTTTTGCTAAATAGTTTTGGATTAATAGCTATCCATATAAAGAGAATTATAATAGGAACCCACGAATAATAACCTATCCATACCCTACTCCAGATAGCGAGAATAATAAAAGGCAATGATATAAATCTTGACCACACGCTCCAGGGGTTTGCGTGCGCCAACCAATCATCGACACTCTTTAAGCCCGATAAATTCGCTATTTTTTTCTCGATATTCATCGCACAAGTATAGTGCTGATCTTAGTGTACATCTATCATCTGTACAGTGCCATCGGGCAAGACCTCGGCCATGGCGCCCTTAGGCTCATTGAGATAGAACGCAGTGACCGCGGCGAAGGCGATGCCGCCTGCGATGGTAATAAAAAATACTGACGGAGAGACAAAGGAGAAAACGGTTAGAAACAAAACCGCGCCAATGTTTCCATAGGCACCCACCATACCGGCTATCTGCCCGGTAAGACGTCGCCTAATCAACGGCACGAGCGCAAATACACAACCGGCCGCAGACCCCAGGAAAAACGAACTCACCATGATGACCATGATTGCTAGCGCTATCGGCCACTCGCCATTAATTAATGACATCGCAAAAAAACCCAGCGCCGCACCCATTAACGTAATCACCAAAGATTTTTTGCGGCCAAATTTATCGCTAAACCACCCCCCCGATGGGCACGATAATACATCAATGACTGCAAAGCTGGCACCAAATATACCTGCCAGGGCCGCAGGGATCAGAAAGGTGTCTTTAAAAAATAAGGGCAGCATCGAGACTACCGCCAGTTCGGCACCAAACGTCACGGCATAAGCGATACTCAATATAGCCACTTGTTTAAAATTGTACCTCAACATTTCATCGACCGGCTTTACAAAAATCTCTTTATTGACGTTATGGATATGCTTGACTTGAAACACATACAGCCCCACTAACGCGACATACACAATATTGGCGGCAAAATCACTGAAGAGACCCAGCAAAGTAACCTTCCAGGTTAAAACCGCCAAGGCACCGTACATGGGAATATTCATCAGCAGGTAGAAATAGTAATCCCGCTTACTAGTGACTTCCAGGCCACCGGATTTATTCGGTTTAAAATAGGTGGAACCTACCGGGGTATCTGTCACCGACAGGTAGTAAATGCCTGCATAAACCAGCGCAATCACGCCGGTGATACCTGCGGCATAGCGCCAACCATCGTCGCCGCCAAAAAATAATGCGAGTGTAGGCAAGGTAATCGCCGCCACCGCAGAGCCGACGTTACCCATACCTTTGTAGATACCCTCCGCTAAACCTAGCTGTTTAGCCGGGTACCACTCGCTAATCATGCGTATGCCGATGACAAAACCGGCACCTACAAAGCCGAGTAAAAAACGCGCCAATGCCAGCATTTCAAAACTAGTCGCAGTGGCGAAGAAAAAACTCAAACCCGCCGTCGCGAGCAACATCACCGAATAGGTCTTACGTGGGCCAAAAACGTCCACTAACATGCCGGTCACAATACGCGCAGGGATCGTCAGTGCGACATTGAGGATCAACAGTGTCTTGATCTGTTGATCCGTTAAACCCATGCTTTCCTGGATTATGGTCAATAAAGGCGCATGATTAAACCAAACCAGAAAAGTTACAAAAAAGGCCAGCCAAGTCATATGTAAAATCTTGGCCTTGCCGGTGAATGAAAGAAAACTCTCTCTCATACTAGAAGTACTCATTTAATACGCCCCGCAAATATTGACTATAAAAGACTGACACAGCAATTTTCGCGCCATATATCGTATGTTATTGTTAATTATAAATAAAGGCAACAAACCTAGAGGTAAAATGCACCATATTAGTGCATATTCGCACCAACTTAGCCTAGATGAATCTCAGGGTAAACCCTGTTTGAAAATTGTCGAACCGTTGTATGCGAAGTTATTGAGATAACGTGTGCGGGTTATAAATTATCTCGACCGCTGCGCCACACGGATATAATGACCCAAAGCCCGCCTATACCCGCACCTACAAAGCCCATAAAACCTAATAAGGGTAAACCAAAAATTGTGGGCCCACCTTTCACGGTCATGACAATGGACGAGCCGATAATGAGGGCTGCCGTCACTAAACCAATCGTTACACGGCTAGCGGCACGATCCAATTCTTTTCCGAAAAGATCCAATCGTGTAATTTCAACATTGAGTTGCAGGGAACCACTGCGCGCAGATTTTAATAAACGGCGTATATCACTAGGTAGATCGGTCAATATGTTTACAATGCTGGAAAGGCTGCCCCAACCGCGTTTGGCTAATGCCTTTGGGGAGTATCTAGCCAAGACTAATCGGTTGACAACCGGCTTGGCCCCATTCACCATATCATAATCGGGATCTAGTTGCCGCCCTAAACCTTCAAGTGTAATAAAGGTCTTTATGAGTAGCACTAGATCGGCCGGTAACGTCAAATTATTATCGCGCATAATTGTGGTAAGCTCCGCTAGCATGGCCGGAAAATCTATATTCTTTAAAGAGACCGAATGGTAATTTTCAATGAAGGTATCCACTTCCATGACCAGCTCATTTTCGTTCACATGGCTATCACCGGCCCAATCCGATAACACATCGACTACGAGTTGCGAATCTGGTTCTACAAGACCACGAATCAGATCGATGACTTGCTCTCGTCGTTGACGAGGTAAGCGACCCACCATACCGAGATCTATATAGGCTATACGATTACCCGGTAAATAGAACAGATTACCCGGATGTGGGTCGGCATGATAAAAACCATCTTCTAGGATCATTTTCAGTACGGAATTAACGCCGCGCTCGGCAAGCAACTTTCGATTCAGCCCGGCGTTTTCAATACCCTTCATATCACGACCGGGAATGCCATCAATATATTCCTGCACGTTAATGCGCTCACTGGTATATTGCCAATAGACCTTAGGAATCAAAATATTGGGGTCTTCCGAAAAATTCGCCGCAATGCGTTCTGCATGACGGCATTCGGTGGCCAAATCTAATTCTCTACGTAATGACAGTGTCAATTGCCTAACTAAATCTTTGGGGTGAAAATGTTTGGCTTCAGGAATTTGTTTTTCGGCGATATCAGCCAACCGTGACAGTATGCGTAAATCGGCCTCCATAATACGGCGCGATCCAGGGTGGCGAATTTTCAAGATAACTTGCTCACCCGTATCAAGTGTTGCACGATGCACTTGTGCAATAGAGCCTGCCGCTAATGCACAGGTATCTATATGCGCAAACACCTCTTCTGGCGGCGCGCCAAGATCTTCTTCTAATTGCGGTGTTAATTTTTCGAACGCTTGCGGAGGAACGCGATCCTGTAATTTTTCAAGTTCCGCAATCCATTCAGGAGGGAAAAGATCGACCCGAGTGGCCATAATTTGGCCTAATTTTATATAAGTGGAACCAATCTCTTCAATCGCACGCCTGACCCGTTCATGGGTCTCCATGCGCGCCATTCTTTCGGCCCCTTTCCACTTCAATACTTTACCGGCCTGTTCCAAGACATGACTCATGCCCAGGCGTTTTACCACATCTGAAAAGCCATAGCGCAATAAAATGGAGGTAATTTCATGTAAACGACCTAAATCACGGGCCGCTTTTAATGTTTCCCAGAACATACGCAACCCTCTACGTGTTTAGTGTCTACTGACTATTTTTATCAGCGGTCTTTTTGTCTGAGTTATTTTTTTCCGGTTTCAAGGTACTCGCCAAATCACCCAGAAAACCACTAGCGGCACGAGCCACATCCGACCCAAATGACGTTACCGAGTCGCTGGCTGCGTCAATACTTTCTTTACCGACTTTGCCCAATTTAGTACTGAGGGTATCGAATTCTTGTAGACTTCGTCGGCCCACTTCAGTGCCGCTAGTCTTGGCGTGTTCGAGTAAATCGGTAAACACATCCGCAAATACCTTTTTGGTACTTTGTGCGGCATCACTCATGGTATCTAAAAACACGGCTTCCAATCCTTTCAGCTCATCGAGCGTGCGCTTTAAATCATGCTGTGTAAATTCTCGTACCCGTGCTGCTGTTTCCTCAATGGCCAGCTTCGAAGCATGCGCGTATTTTTCTAGCGCCTCGTCAAGGCCGGACATAACCTCAGAAAATATCTGCTTGGCTTGCTCACCTTGTTTTTCGGCCCCTTCTTTTGCACCATCCCAAGCCGATTTTATTACTGATTTAATATGATCCTTGTCAAAGTGTTCTTTGCACAAGGCTTCTATCGTGATATCACGAACTTTTTCACGCACATTCTCGCCGTTTTCTACGGCCTTTTTAATGGCATCGTGTATATGTGGATTATTAGCTTGTGTTTCCTTTTCGCCTTTATCATTCATGACTTACTCCTTAATTACGGCCTTTTGCTGCAAATGCAAGAATGCATTAGAGCAGCTTTGGCCATGGATGGCCTT
>JBGMRO010000119.1:0-9176 GCA_048061555.1 Thiohalomonadales bacterium
ACGGTGTGACCTTTAATGACAGAAAAATACCACGCCTGTATGCCGACTATAATGCTACCAACACCCGCCCCTACCACCGTAGCTTTAAGTGTCTCTACCCCGAAGCGACGTAGTAAAAGAAAAATTGGGATGATACCCACGAGTCGAATAATGCGCTCTATCTTCTTTCCGGCAGTGGGCCAATCTTCGGTGTTATATAGAGAAAGAAACATGACCAAGGCAAACAAACCAAAAGCCAACAAAAACTGTTTTTCTAAACGAGTTATTTGTATCCAAACTGGCCGAGCATAAAAGAGACCTAACAGTAGCAGAACCCCATAAATCGTACTGCCGCCGTGACGCAGGGTCACGGTCAACATTGGGAATAACCCGACCAGTACCAAAATAAAGGTTTGCAGACGTGGATTTAATTTATCTTGAATCACTACTAATTAATTAGTCTGAATTATTGTTTTTTATTATTTTTCGACCAAAAAGTACTCTGCACCACAATAGGGACACTTTGAATGACCCTGTTCTTCCACCGGCAAATACACCCGTGGATGTGAATTCCACAAGCTCATACTTTCCATCGGGCAGTGCAACGGTAAGTCGTCTGTGCTAATTTCATAACGATTTTCGGCATTAGCGACGAGTTCTCTGCCATTATTCATACTCATTCCTCTGTTGGTTAAGAATACACAAATAAAAACCTTAAAGCGGGACCATCATCTGCTCTTTGTGAATCCGACCTCACAACCTAAAAAAATTAACTTGTCGTAAATTATACGATTGTCAACCACGGCTCATATTCCCTCTCGCGACCTTGGACCACGTCAAAAAATTGTTTCTGTAATTTCTCTGTTATCGGACCTCTACCCCCACTACCTATAATTCGGTTATCAAGCTCAGATATAGGGGTAACCTCAGCTGCCGAGCCGGTAAAAAATGCCTCATCGGCCAAATAAACCTCGTCACGGGTAATCCTTTTTTCGATCACGGGGATTTGCATGGACGCAGCAAACGTTATAATGCTATCGCGAGTTATGCCTTCTAAGGCGGAGGTCAATTCTGGGGTATAGAGCTTACCATTACGGACTAGGAAAATATTTTCACCGCTACCTTCGGCCACATAACCATCAACATCCAATAAAAGGGCCTCATCATAGCCTGTGCTTACCGCCTCTTGCAGTGCCAGCATAGAATTTATGTAGTGTCCTGTCGCCTTGGCCTTACACATGCTCACGTTGACGTGATGTCGCGTAAATGAGGAGGTCCTTATCCTGATACCGCGTTCCAGGGCTTCAGCGCCCAAATAGGAACCCCATTTCCAGGCCGCTATCGCGACGTGGACTTTTAAATTTTCGGCACGTAAACCCATGCCTTCCGAGCCATAAAATACCAATGGGCGTATGTAGGCGGACTCTAGTTGGTTCTGTTTAACGACTTGGATCTGCGCCTGATTAATCGTATCTGGATCAAATGGAATTTGCATCGCCATAATCTTGGCCGAGCCAAATAACCTTTTGGTGTGGTCTTGTAGACGAAATATCGCCGTGCCTAATTCACCATGGTAAGCCCTGACACCTTCAAACACACCCATTCCATAATGCAGACTATGTGTCAATACATGCACCTTGGCTTCGCGCCAGGGTACCATTTCTCCATCAAACCAAATGACGCCATCTTGATCGGCCATCGACATGGTTATACTCCTCTTACCGAATACAAATTAATTGTTTACTGCTAATTTTGGCTTGCGAGTATAACATGGACACTGATAGGTAATTCTAACAAATCATACAAATTACCCGCTGAGCCTTTTGTCTCCCTATGCTACCTTCAGAAATGAGCCACCGAGGTCCAATGACATTTTGGAGGCAACCAATCCACCGCTCTGAAATGTTAATTGGGTATTAAAGATTATCCTATATTGACCGATCTAATTCTAGGTAGCCAAAACTTTATTCTTTTTTTTTCAGTAACTTACCGGGATTTTGATATGGAAATGACGGATTACCTAAAATTGATGGTTAAATATGACTCATCCGATTTATATTTCACTACCGGCGCCGTGGTCAGCGCCAAGATCCAAGGGCTGATAAAACCCATCGAAAAAGCCACGTTACATGCCGGTCAGGCCAAAGAATTGGCCTACGAGTTAATGAATGATGAGCAAATTGCCGAATTTGAGCGAAAACCAGAAATGAATCTGGCACACTCCGAGCCCGGTGTAGGTCGCTTCCGGGTAAACGTCTTCAAGCAACGTAACCAAGTCGCCATGGTGATTCGAAATATCAAGGTGGATATCCCCTCCACCGAAGAACTTGGCATACCTGCAATACTTAAAAAAATCATCATGCAGAAACGTGGCCTAATACTCTTTATAGGCGGCACCGGCGCAGGTAAATCCACCTCACTCGCATCATTAATAGACTATCGCAATACCCACAGCTCGGGTCATATTATTACTATCGAAGACCCTATAGAATTTGTCCACAACCATAAAAAATCTATTGTCAATCAACGCGAAGTCGGTATTGATACCGACAGCTACGAAGATGCATTGAAAAACACCTTACGCCAAGCCCCTGACGTCATATTAATTGGGGAAATTCGGGATAGAGAGACCATGGAACATGCAATAGCCTTCGCAGAAACTGGCCATCTCGCCATTTCGACCTTACATGCCAATAATTCCAATCAAGCCTTGGACCGTATTATTAATTTTTTCCCGGAAGAACGTCGCTCCCAGTTACTGATGGATCTCTCATTAAACCTTCGCGCCTTCGTATCACAACGACTAATCCCAACCATTGACGGAAATCGCGCCATGGCCATGGAGATATTGATGGGGACACCCATGGTGTGCGATTTGATTATGAAAGGCGACATCCATAAGATTAAAGAAATCATGGAAAAATCGACCAATATTGGCATGCAGACCTTTGACCAGGCCTTGTTTGATATATTTAAGGCAGGCAAAATCTCCCTAGACGAAGCGCTACGCAACGCCGATTCGCAAAATAACCTACGACTCAAGATTAGTCTGTCGGAAGGGAAGTCTCCTGCCGCTGCAACCAGCGGCTTGAGCTTGGAAGAGACCATAGAACAACAAGGTGGCATGGTAATGAAAGGCATGCGTTAGTTTGAGGATAATAGCTAATGAATCTCGCCGCTAGCCAACTACCTACCGAAGCCAACATCGAACTTCACGATGACGGTAAGTCGGTATTCTTGACCTCGAACAAAGTCGCATATCGCACTCCAATTAGCGTGGCTTGGTTAATGGATCAACTACACAATTCGCGCTACGCTCACGCAAAAATTGATCCTATCGCACTACGTCAATGGATAAAAACCTACAATAGTGGTCATGAGGGCGATGGCGGTTATAACTGCGGCGAGGAAATAAGTGCAGCGGTCGCAGAATTGATCGATGCGCAGTGCGAAATTAAGGTCGATGCCGACTCGATGAGCGCCTATCTCTACATCACCCCAGCAATGGGTGGACACGATATCTCTCGCCGAAACATCGTAGAGGCTATTATCAAAAGTCATATTTCACGCGGGATTATCAATCGTTCTATTACCGAAGCGCTACAGCAGACCGATGCCAGCAAATTACTCATTGCCAAAGGTCGTCCACCACAACACGGTAGCGATAGCTCGTTTGAGATAGTGAACACAGGCTTGCAAAAAGCTTGTGAATCGAAAAATTCTAGCATTAAGACGGAGGATTCCCGCCACAAGGTACTCGTTCAGGCACAAACAGGCGAGGTACTCATGAAGCGCACCCCCCCCACTGCCGGTATCGACGGGGAAGATATTTATGGGTGTGCTGTTACGGCATACCAGGGACAAAGTGGGCAATATCCTCAGAATCTGAGCGGTGTGACACCGTCACCTGAAGACCCCAACCTACTATGCGCATCCATTTCAGGTCAAGCCACGCCGGTTGAAAACGGATTCAACGTATTGCCTATTATTACCCTGGATCAGGTTGACCTCAGCACCGGAAACATAGACTTCGATGGAACCGTACACGTACGAGGTAATGTCTGCAGTGGCATGAGTATAATCTCAAGCGGCGATGTATTTATCGACGGACGAGTAGAACACGCTGCCCACATACGGGCCGATGGTGATATTTCTATCAATATTGGCATTTTTGGGCAAATCGACGAGCAAGACCAGACGCCGCAGCGTAAAAACCAGCAAACAGAGCTACAAGGCGGCGGCAATATTTTTATAACCACGGCATCGCACGTTCGCATTCAATGTGAGCAATCATTAATAGTCAATGATCAAATGACTCGCTGTGAAGTCGATGTAAAACATCACGTACAGGTTGGAGCAGGCGATTTCGACACGCGATCATCGCTGACGGGATGCATAGATGGCGGTACCATCAAGGCGGGATATAGCATCTGCGCCAATATACTAGGTTCAACTGACGCATGTCTAACACGTCTGCAAGTTGGCGAACTCCAGTCGATTACGCAGCAAGGCAAACGATTACAAATCCAAATTGACTCGATTCACAGCGAGCGTAACGAATTAGAAAGGACGCTTGCGCAATGGTTTGCAAAACAAGTAATAGATGGCGCTACAAAAATGCGCAAAGCAATGAAGGTCGACGCGCTAATGGGGGAACTACTCAAACTCAATCATGAATTAATGCAATACCAGATCGATCTACATCATTGTGTAACCGAAATGGAACTATTAAAGCAGGCTCGTATCGTTGGACATCTAAAAATAAATCCCAACCTTCGTCTTAAAATTGCCAATCATAGTCAAACTAACCGCGGCCTGCACCCTGCGGGTAGATTTGAATTACACCGTAACAACATCACTTTTAGGGCAGATTAAACCTACCACATCTCGGGTAATCTAGACTTGCGTTTAACCTAAATCAGAATAGCTGGTCTTCGGCATCGTCACCACTTTCAACTATCACCCCCTGCTGAACTCGACCTCCATCTCCCTGAGACCCCGCCGGGGCATCAGACGCACTCTGTGGGACATGGCCAACACGAAAAATCTCGAATTGACCATTTCGATCTAACAAGCCGGTCGTGGCATTGATACGTACATTGACCAGCCCTGGCGGGCGCTCCAACCTACGCTGTGGCAGCCCATCTAACGCAACTTTCATATATTCCATCCACATCGGTAATGCAGCTGTGCTACCAAACTCCCTCGATCCCAATGTTTTCGGTGTATCAAAGCCCACCCATGCCGTTGCGACCACATCGGGTGTAAAACCAGAAAACCAGGCATCTTTTTGTTCATTGGTCGTGCCGGTCTTTCCATGAATATCAGACCGCCCCAATTTTTTAGCGCGTTTACCCGTACCGAATTGAATAACATCCCTCATAATCGTACTCATGATATAGACGTTCTGTGGCGTCACGACTTGTTTGGCGATTCTTTTTTGTTTTACGACTTCACCATCGGCATCATCGCCCTCGTACGCTTCATCGATGGAGTCGATATCGTTTGAGCGGCCATTGTCCACGCGTCCCGGGTTATCACTAGCTCGATTGACTTGCATTAAATTATCGGGCCCTTGTCCTACGTCTGAAGAATTTGTCGCAGACTCGACCGGCTCACAATCCCGACAAACGACGGTAGGATCAGCCTCAAAAAGTATTTCACCTTCGTCTGTCTCAATGCGGTCGATAAAATAGGGTTCTACCTTATACCCTCCATTCGCAAACACCGCGTAACCCGTGACCAATTGCATGGGCGTTATCGCGGCACTACCCAACGCTAAAGATAGATCTCGAGGGAGCTTTTTCGGATTAAATCCAAACTGGGTCAAATATCGTATAGCGGTTGATATACCAACTGCTCGCAACAATCGAATAGAGACCAAATTTCGAGATTTCATCAAGGCAACGCGCAACCGAGTCGGTCCAAACACCTTGCCGCTATAATTCTCAGGCCGCCAGGTACTCTCAAGCCCCGCATCCTCAAATACTACCGGTGCATCATTGATGAGTGTTGCTGCGGTAAAGCCATTTTCCAAACCTGCGGAATAGATAAAGGGTTTAAGATTGGAACCGGGTTGACGCTCTGCTTGGATTACGCGATTAAATTTGCTCTTGGTAAAGTTAAACCCTCCGACGAGCGCCAATATACTACCGTCCTCTGGCGACAAAGATACCAAGGCGCCCTCTACGTTGGGCATTTGTGATAGACGCCATTTTACCCCCTGACGTCGAGTGATACGAATAATATCGCCGCGTTTCAAGATCTCGGCGGCCGTCTTAGGTACCACCCTTGGATAAGTACCATCGCCCCGCCAGGGTTTTGCCCAGGAAATATTGTCCCAACTCAGGATCAACCTGCCATAACTCGGCTGATAGACAATGGTGTCTTTTTCCCCGACTTCTAGGACCATCGCAGGCCAAAGTCCGTTAAATACGGTATATTCAGCCAATACCCCGGCCCAGTCTTCTTCTATACTCTCGTCGTCAATGTCGACGTGGGCTATCGGACCTCGATAACCGTGTCGTTCGGTATAGTCAAGGAGTGCCTTACGCAAGGCATTATTGGCTGCCAACTGAAGACGAGAATCCACGCTGGTATAGACACGAAAGCCACTGTTGTAGGCCGCGGACTTATATCGTTTTACCATCTCGGCACGCACCATTTCTGCCACATAAGGCGCGGAAACCTCTTCCTGAAGCCCGTGCAAACGAGAATCATCGATAAAATCTAGGGCATTTTTATGTGCCTCTTTATCTAAATAACCCAACTTATACATGCGCCCCAAGACATAATTTCGCCGTTGTATGGCGCGTTTTCGATTGACCACTGGGTTATATCGCGACGGTGCCTTGGGTAAGCCGGCCAACATCGCTATTTGAGCTGGCACCAACTCATCGATCGGTTTGCCATAATAGACCTTAGCCGCAGCTCCAAAACCATAAGAGCGATTACCGAGATAGATCTTATTGATGTACAATTCTAGTATCTGATTCTTACTGAGGTATTGTTCGATCTTGAATGACAATAGGATCTCGTTAAGTTTTCGTAAATAGGTCTTTTTGCGACTTAGAAAGAAATTTCGCGCTACCTGCATGGTAATCGTACTACCACCCTGCCCCTTTCGGCCCGTTTTTACCAAGTGTACTACCGCTCGAATGAGTCCTCTATAATCTACACCCGGGTGCGTGTAAAAATGCTCATCCTCGGCGGACATAACCGCATGCACGAGCGACTTGGGTGTATCGTCAATACTTAGCGGTGTGCGTTTTTTTTCGCCATATTCAGCAATCAGCTTAGCATCGCGGCTATAAATTCTTAATGGAACCTGGAATTGCACATTACTCAGACTGTCTATTGCCGGTAGTTTCGGTACAACGATGTAGAAAATTCCCACCGAAAATACCGCTATGCTTAAAAAACCGACGCTGAAGAGCCACAGCCATAGTTTTACATTAAATATTTTTGACCACATAATATCGATTTATTGATTGGGGTTGAATTGAAAATAGTGTAGATAATTTATAGTGCAATACTTGAAAAATAAAAAAGTGCATTACTTGAATAATAAATTGCATTGCCTTAATGACAAAAAACTTTATCGACCCATAGCTTTATAGACAGAATGATTGTGCAAATCCTTATAAGACCTTGAAGAAAGTTTATTGATAGTCTAGAGAGAGTCTCATTGTAGAGAGTCTTATAAACACACCTAATCGACAATATTCGCCGAAAATTTAGCCAACTTCGTAAGTCGATGTTAAATTTGAAATGTTGTCGACAAAACGAATATTTTTCAATAAGATCAATCCAATAGTCCCTGTTCGATACCTACTACATGATCTATAGTTAAGTTTTAATTGATCTACAATCCAATTTTAGACGAACTAAAAGTTAAATATTAGCTAATTGGTCGTTAAGTTTGTCATATCACGTACCGATAATTGCATAGATTCACATACTTTAGTCTCGAGTTACGGATTATTTAGTCAAATGCATGAATAATCTTTTGAGGAAATACTCCACTAAAGACAAGATTTAGATAGTTGATCTTCTAATATTTTACAAGAATTTAAGTAACAAGAACCAAAAAGGATTACACAGATTGGGAATCGCGCAACTACTCGCACCTAAGAAACCTGCAGTGTTAGGCCTTGATGTGAGCTCAACCTCAGTCAAGCTGGTAGAACTCAGCCTTCAATCGGATGGTTATCGCGTAGAAGCCTACGCCGCAGAACCATTGCCGCCTAACTCTGTGGTAGAGAAGAATATCACAGATGTCGAAGCAGTGGGAGAAGCCATTCAAAGGGCCACAAAACGCTCTGGTTCGCGAGCGAAGTTCGCTGCAGTGGCCGTGGCAGGCTCGTCGGTGATCACAAAAGTTATCACCATGCCGGCAGATTTATCCGATGATGAGCTTGAAAGCCAGATCCTACTAGAGGCAGACCAGTACATCCCTTATTCACTCGATGAAGTCAATATGGATTTCGAGGTCCTCGGTATCTCGGACACAAGCCCAGATCAAGTCGATGTATTACTTGCGGCCTCCCGCAGTGAAAACGTAGATTCGCGTGTTGCCAGTGTAGAAATCGGCGGATTGACGACTAGAGTGGTCGACATAGAGGCCTATACTCTCGAAAACGCCTTCGAATTGATCTCTTTGCAAATTCCTGGCGGCTACATGGATAATACCGTGGCGATCGTTGATGTTGGCGCCACCATGACTACGCTGAGCGTATTGCACGATGGAAAAATTATTTACACTCGCGACCAGGTCTTTGGCGGCAAACAACTTACCGAAGAAATACAGCGTCGTTATGGACTTTCCTATGAAGAAGCGGGTATGGCAAAGCGCCAAGGTGGCTTGCCGGATAATTACATTCCAGAGGTATTGGAACCTTTCAAAGACGCAATGGCACAGCAAGTTAGCCGCAGTTTGCAATTTTTCTTTTCATCCAGCCACCACAATTCTGTGGGTCATATCGTATTAGCTGGCGGCAGTGCATCTATACCCGGTATCGATGATCTCATTGAAGAACGGGTCGGTTCCAGCGCTTCGGTCGCAAACCCTTTCTCTACCATGTCACTTTCGCCACGTGTAAAAGCGCAAGCACTGGGAAATGACGCGCCCGCACTCATGATCGCGTGCGGCCTAGCCTTGAGGGCCTTCGACTAATGCCACGTATTAACTTACTGCC
>JBGMRO010000120.1:0-7087 GCA_048061555.1 Thiohalomonadales bacterium
TGACCCCGGGTATAATCTCATAAGCGATACCGTGTTTTTGTAATTGACGTATTTGCTCGCCGATAGCACCATATACAGAGGGGTCACCCGAATGCAAACGCGCGACATCTTTGCCTTCTTTTTCGGCGTTTAAAACAAGTTTGATGATTTCTGCTAACGTCATCTTGGCACTGTCGACAAGATCGGCTTGAGTACCCGCATTCGCTAATATCGCGGCAGGGACTAGAGAGCCTGCATATATTATGAGAGGACATTGGCGTAATAATCGCTGCGCCTTAACCGTAATAAGATCCGGGTCACCGGGGCCGGCACCGATAAAATAGACAGTCATAATAGGCTAACCCTCAGCGCAAATTGTTTAATAGCCACTATGTTTGGTAACCTCGCGGCGTATATATTTTCGTGGTATGGTTGTGATCAAAGGCTACACTGCTACTATTACCGATTATCACGATACACAGCATATCGAGTCCACCTGCACGCAATTCATCCAAGCGAATAATTTCCACGCGCTCGTCCACGCGGCCCAAATTCCTGCCGATAGCCACGGGTGTGCTAGCATCACGCTGCGCACGTAAAATAGATTGTGCCTTTTCGAGCTGCCAATGGCGTTTTTTAGAAACCGGGTTATATATTGACACCACAAAGTCACCCGTGGCAGCGGCCTCTAATCTTTTCTCTATTATCTGCCAGGGCGTCAATAAGTCAGATAACGAGATCGCACAAAAGTCATGCCCCAATACGGCGCCGACTCGTGCCGACAAAGTCTGCATCGCAGAGATGCCAGGCACCACTTCTATGCTTAACGCCTGCCAGTTTGTGTTGTTCTCACGGTGCAACAACTCATAGACCACGGCGGCCATGGCATAAATGCCGACATCCCCACTGGAGATCAAAGCCGTCGCCTTTCCTGATGCGGCCAAGTCTAAGGCAAGGCGTGCCCGATCTAGCTCACTGCCCAACTCACTTGCATGGTAATTCTGTGTGGTAAATTTTGTTTGCACAAAGGGAAAATAAAAATCATAGCCCACAATATCCGTAACACCCTGCAAGCGTGCATCCGCCAAGGGTAGGCGTAGATCGGCGTGACCGGGTCCAATACCAATAAGATAGAGTGAATGATGGTGCTTAATCGATGTTGTATCCATAATACGCTAACGCTCCGACCTTAACGCAGGTGGTTTTACACACAGAAATAAGGCGAAATAACCACCGGGTCCCTCTGGCAATAAAGTGATATCTGACAATAAAAATTCATTCGCATGGCCAATATTTTCTGCATAGGCAGCCTTTGTGGCAGGCACAGACGCTAGGATCAATGTCTTGATTCGGTGTCTATCCCTGCCTGCCTTGAGAATAACGACAGTTTCAAATTCTTTTAATGCCGTTATGATTTGATTGTCTGTGCTTCTTGCGGTGACCACGGCCTGTCTATCTTGCTGGGTACACAGCGGCCAGCGCAGATTTGCCGCAGCAGCATGTATCGCACTAATACCGGGAATGACCTCAATGGTACAGCGCTCATACAAACGTTCGTAGATATAAATAAACGAAGCGTAATAAAATGGATCGCCTTCACAAATCATCGCCACCGACTGACCTGCGTTAAGCATCGCTTCGATCTTTAAGGCCGTATCGTCATAAACTTCTTTCGCCTGGCCTCTATCGGTCTTCATCGGTAAGACCACGGGTAGCAACTGCGGTAATATCGTCAATTCTGCCTTGACGATATCTAATGCGATCGATCGCCCCGCTTCATTGCTAATAAAACATAAGACATCACTAGTGCGAATCGTCTTCAGTGCCTTTAGGGTCAGCAACTCTGGATCGCCTGGGCCTACACCAATACCGTAGAGTATCGCCGCCATTAAATTCGACCCACCTGCTGAGAGTGATCACTATCGGCCATCATAACTCGACACCGAGTGCAGACTCCCTGCGATGGCATTAAATGCGGCCGCCGCTAAGGCGCTGCCGCCCACCCGTCCAAACAGGGTTATTGCTGCGATATTGTTGCGACAAGCATATTCGTATAGCGCTTGTTTGGATTCCGCCGCACCGACAAAACCCACCGGCATGGCGATGATCAAGGCAGGCTTATCTGCACCCTGCTCTAACATTTCTAAATAACGAAACAAGGCAGTCGGCGCATTTCCAATCACAATAACTGCGCCTTTCATGGTGTCTCGCCAATGGGTCAGCGCTTGCATACTACGAGTAATACCCTGCTCTTTCGCCTGAGCGGCGACATCTTTATGGTTAAGAAAGCACTGCGGTTCCGATTTTAAAAAGCCTTTACTTAATCCCTGCCTCACCATCTCGACATCACACAAAACCGAGGCAGAATCTCGCAGGGCGGCAATCCCGTTTACCATGACATCTCCATGTACTTTAAGATGTTCAATAATATTGACTTGCCCGCAGGTATGAATAAGTCGTAGTGCAATAGGATGCAGGCGCTGGTCGAGTTGGCTCAAATCTGCCAACGCCTCGATTTGCCGAAACGATTCAACAGTAATGGCCTGCGGATCCTTGATATAGTCGTACATTCCTACAATCTGCCGCGTACTACGGTTCTTGCTCAAGCGCCGATTCGCCTGATTGATGATGGTGGTCGTGCTGATGGTCGTGATCCGTACCGATGCCACGCACGTGATGGTGATGACCTTGCTGCGCCATGCCGACCTTGTGTTCTGCACCGATAATTTGCTCGCGATATTGACACAATTGGCAGTTCATATTGCCTGTGCCTGCTTCTGTCTCTTCGAGGCGTTGGTAGAAGGTCTTTAGCACCAAGGCATGGTCATTCAGATAAGGCGCCTTGATTAATTGTATGTCGGCATGGGTTTGCTGAAATTCGTCACAATGTTGGTATATACGTTTGACTAGTCGGCCCGTAAATAGAAAATACGGAAACACGATAATGCGCTTAAAACCCAGGCCTTTAACCGTTTTTAAGGCATCATGCACTAAAGGTGTGGTCACACCACTATAACTCGTCTCGGCCCAGCCAAAACCCATACCCTCACCCAGCATACGCGTGACTTTGGAAATATTTGAGTTGGCATCCGCATCCGAGGTACCCCGCCCAACCACCATCAACAGGGTACTTTTTCGATTATAGTCGGCGCCAAATTGCGACTCCACGGATTCGATACGCTCACGCGCCGCTTGCAACAGGTTGGCGTGAATCCCTAGGTCGGTGCCATACTGAATCTCGACCTCAGGGTAGTCGGCCTGTAGATTGTTGACCTCACTCGGGATATCGTTTTTCACATGCCCCGCCGCCATTAGCATCGCCGGTATCGCGGTAACCTTTTTGGCGCCTTGTGCAATCAATCCATTCAAGCCGTCCACGATAAGGGGACGCGCAAATTCTAGAAACCCGTAATCACACAATCGTTCGGGATAAGCTAACCGAAACGCCGTCACCAGTTGCTTAAATTCTGTTACCGCATCATTGTCTCTTGAGCCATGCCCTATAATGAGTAGCGCTGGTTTATTCATGCTTTAGCCATTTCGAATTTAATCCTTGTGATATCCAAAAGAGGAGTCGAATTATATCCGATCTGGGCGGGCGAACAAATGATTATTTTCCGAACACCCTGGCAATAACCGATCCTGATTTATCGATGGTTATACATTCTACTTCGATGGCAGGGTCTAGCCGCGATTGCAATTGCTGGAGTGCAAGTGTACAAATATCATCCGCAATCGGTATATCGAACTCGGCACAAATATTCAGGACTTCGGCACTGGTATTCGCGCCTAAGAGCCTATTTTGCAGATCGCCGTCACGACGGTATTGCGCGGCAAGTTGAGCAAAACGTGGGAAATTTATACTTGATTTTTGACTATGTAGATTTAACTGGCCTTCAGCAAGCTTGCTGATTTTACCAAAACCACCAATAAAGGTCATTTTTCGAAATGAAACCTTACGTGCATGTTTTAGCACCGCACCGACATAATCACCCATTTCAATGCGAGCCATTTCGTCTAAAGTGTAAATAGACTGGATGATCCGATCGCTTGTAGATCCCGTGCAAGCGGCAATATGTTCGAGTCCATTGGCCTTGGCTACATCCATCGCTTGATGGATAGAAGCGATATAGGCGGCGCACGAGAAGGGTTTTACGATACCCGTAGTACCGAGTATCGACAATCCACCGATAATACCCAAGCGGGCATTCATGGTTTTTTTGGCCAGCGCCACGCCATGGGTGATGGATATAGTGATGCGAAATCCACCGGTATAGGCATTCCGTTCAGCCAGCTTGCCGAGGTGCATTGTCATCATCTCGCGAGGAACGGGATTAATGGCGGGTTCGCCTACCTCAAGTGACAGACCGGCCCTAGTAACCGTACCTACACCCTGTCCGGCCACAAATTTCACCCCGACCGCACTAGTCAATGCTACCGTGGCAATGATTTCCGCACGATGGGTGACGTCTGGGTCGTCGCCGGCATCCTTAATGGTGGCACAATGGGCTTCATGCTGCTTGGGCCCTAAGCGACAATACGTCAAAACAAAGCGTGTCAGCTCACCGCGCGGCAGGCAAATTTCGATAGCGTCCAACGGCTCATTTTCTAATAACAGGGTCGCGGCCGCGAGGCTCGTAGCCGTCGCACAAGCCCCGGTGGTAAAACCGGAACGCAGTTTCTTTTTTTGTTCAGGGGACTCTGCACGCATCGTAATGATCAGTTTTTGTCGAATAACTTTGCATTTTAGTGGATACACAACCCTTTTGGTAACCGTTTAGTATTTACCGATATGATCCGTAATTGAGTGGGTATTGTCTACCGGGTATCAGTACTCCGTATATTTTTCGTGCAAATTTTTTCTTTTCTGATTTTTTAATGGACCATTACGGGAATTATTTGCCCGCTATTGATTTGCCCGCTAGTATGTAACGCTTTACACCCATAACAAAGAATAACATGCACAAAATAACATCAAAAATAAATTTACTCTGGTCGGTTGGCTGGATTGTAAGTCTTACATTTAGCCTACCCGCCTGCAATAACTCGGGTGATAGTGGGCCATGGAAATCTCTCGCACCTGAAAATTATCATTTTTACAGTGCTAACGGTGGGCTTTATGCGGTCGATCCACGCGACCTGCGCAACCCCATAGAGCTCGAACCGCCGACCAGCGACATAATGGCGCCGGTACTCATGCAGAATTTTATTGTAAACGGCGATTCTTTAAATACACGCACCAAAAGCTTTCCCATGCTCGTATACGCTAAAAACGGCCAGCTGTGGCGAGTTAATGCGCTGCTAGACAACGACCTATCACCAGAACAATTTACCCAGGAATCGAATAGCTTTGATATTTGTTGGGCCGGGAGTGGAGGTATACCTAATCCCGATTCACGATTACTATATGACATGGTCTATATCTATACCACACCCGGTGAAAATGGTGTGTGCATTGATAATCAACAAATAGGTTTTGACAATATGCAAAAATTTATTTTTGCATCTGACTCGGGCATACAATCGCCCTCACTCTATGTTGAGACCTCTCAGCCTGAACCCTCCGATGTCGTCTATAGCTACTCTAAAGGTAGCAAATCTGGTCCACCGTATTCATTCACAACCGTCGGCCAGTTAGTGTTCGAAGATAGTAGTCTGGTCTGGTATGACGGTGAACGAAGCCCAGCGTCGAAGATCATCTTGGCGTCCAATATTTCCTTCGTACAAAACCTATATCAATGGAGGATAAACACTGGATTTCTTAACGTCGATGGCGAACTCCGTCAGTTTGACAAAAAAACCAAGACCCTTGGCCCATCTTTGCATACCTTCCCACCCAATAGTGACCCCTATAATAACCTTGATTTTAGTAGAGACGATGACAATGACGAGTGGGCCACTATTATCGATTCTAGTGGCATTTACAGAATGCCCATTGATGGATCGCAAAGACCTAAAAATATTTTTAAACCCGCATCTGACACACCATATTTATCTCTAGAGCGCACGACTACAAACCGACTTATATTACGCATTGATACCAGTCAAACTAGTCGCATTGTCTCCCTGAGAAAAAATGACGGTTCGCTTATCGAGCTTGCAAGCGTTGATGACAAGGAGAATTTTCTTAGAGAAATAGTTGTGTTGGAAGAGACAATAATGATTGCAGTAGAGGGAAAGAATCCGCAAATATTGTTTACGACGCCACTAGGCAATATTAAAAAGACGCTAGCCAACACCCTATATATACAACCACTAAATCGAACTCGATACGATGACAATAGCACATTTGCAGATATACGTTTTTTTACCGCGACGCTGCAAAACGAGACTGAGATACTCTTCTCGGTTTTTAACTTTGCTGGCAATTTCTTTACCAATATAGGGAGCGTTACTGATGATTCAGCGAGCTCTACTTTCACCAATGGTTACTACAATCTTTACCTAGACTACCAATTCAATGATTCAGGCAGTGGTATTTTTTCCTTAGCTAACAAACCTACCCTGTTGTTTTATGCCAATATAAACCAGAACAATTCACTCGCACCTATAGCCAGCAATGCCGAAGGTTTTACGGTAATTTCGCAATCTTGGTATAACCGTATTAATTAATGGAAAACGACGGGATACCGCACTATATTAGACCAACACCGCGCGATAACATCACAATCAGTCGTATGGGTTACATGCCTTTTTTGCGCTCAACCGATTAATCTAGGATCGTGACTACCGGAAATACCAAACTGGCAAATAATCTGCATTACTGATAATACGGCTCAATCGACCTAGATTAAGCTGGCAACCGCCGCCGTCCCCACCAGCGAACTGGCCATTATTCATACAATATGTTCAATATTAGTTTTTTCGCGGCGTCCTTCGTGCTTGAGTTTATCTTGCTTCTCCTTGCCATAACCGGCTACTTTTTCTATCGATATCGCCGATCACAAACCCAGCTATCCAAATTAAACCTGCAACTACGAGCCTTACAGTCCACGCTAGACTCAAAAGCCGTTAAGATTACAGAGGAAAAGGTCGCAGAGGAAGACGTCAGTGACAACAAACAAATGATCATTGACGTATTATTGGAAAAACTTGATTGTTTTGATGA
>JBGMRO010000120.1:7187-9085 GCA_048061555.1 Thiohalomonadales bacterium
CTACTCAAATTGGCGCAATATCGCATGCCCTTTGGGAAATACCAAGATCGTCTTTTAATCGATCTACCCGAACCCTATGTGGTCTGGTTTGCCAACAAAGGTTTTCCATCCGGAGAACTCGGAGAAATGCTGCGAATCACCCACGAAATTAAGATAAACGGCCTCGAATATCTTTTCAATCCGTTGAGGAAAAAGGCATAGAGATGCTGGACTATAGACAAGCAAAACAGGAAAGACTATTTGTTGTGTATGTTGCGGTATATGTTGTGGCATATAGAGGGGGTCTTTAGAGCTGCGCCCCCCTACCTACAATACTACCCACATGACTAACGGCGTCGGCCACCCTTGCCCTTGCCGCGCACTTCTTCGAACTTGACCTTAAGGTTTCGTTCTCCGAGCATTTTGCCGTCTAAACCGGCGATTGCCGCTCTCGCCTCGTGGCCTTCCATTTCTATAAATCCAAAGCCTTTACATTTACCTGAAAAAACATCCATAACCAAGTTTATAGAACGTACTGTACCAAATTCAGCAAACAACGCGTTAACGGATTCTTCCGTGGCATCCGCAGGTAGGCTTCCAACAAAGATTTTTTTCAAGACTCACCCTTCGTATTATGGTCAAATAATTAGCTTGACCCAATTTAATTGATTCTTATCGAATACTAGCAGTGCGGGTAGAAACTATCGGCTCTATTGATTAAATGAAACCAATGCCCAATTCGCCAACGCAGCCGATTTTTCTAAGGAACCACCTATCTGGTAGATAAATGCAAAGACACTAACATACCGTCCAGACCCGATATACCATTTTTGGTCCGTACACGCCTGATCCAGCTCTTCACAAGCCTTTTAGATAAGCTCTTAATAAGTAAAGCTAGCAGGATAACTGTCTATTCTGGTTTGATTATAGGGGGCAATCAATATACGGGTCAAGCTTGTGGACTATCTCATGGCGACAATACCCCATAAAGTAGTTCAAATTTCCATGCACCACGACTAATAGTCGGTCCGGGAAATAAATCACTAATTCGTACAGGCTAGTAAAACCCAGCATAGCTCGTATTGACTTCACCCCAAAAATTCCTTGCTAGCTCGTTTTATCATGTATTCGTGAACATTCCTGCTTACCATCGGAAAAGAGAAACATGCGGCCAATCTATATCTCTTTATAACCTTCACATTGTTCACATAACGAGCAATACCACGGTATACGCGCTTTATCTGTAACGATAATTTATATTATAATATTATTATAATATAATATTTAAGCTCGAACCAGCGTCGCGGTTAACGCTGATGTTTTACACATTTTCTCTAATTGGATATTCAATGTAAAAAGGAGGTTTTCATGAAAAACTTTGTAGCAGCGAGCATCGGATTGTTCGCACTCAGTACACTATCAATCGCTTCGGCCGCAGACGATATTACGGCCATGGTAGGTAAATGGAAATGGGAAGGTTTCACCATTGTCGTCAAAAAATGCCCAACGACCGAAGTCTGTGCTGAGGTGATCGCAGGCCCTAAGAATGTAGGCATGCAAATGATCAAAACAAAACTTGCCGCAAAAGGCGACGGCTTCGTAGGAAAGGTTGCCCACCCGCAAACCGGCGATACTTATAACGCCAAGTTAACAATGGCCAACGCCGACACCTGGCATCTGGATGGCTGTACGGATAAAAATGTCTGCGCCAGCGGCGACTTTACTCGCATCAAATAATATTATTTAAAATAGACAAGCACCCGATTGAATGATTACGTGCGCAGTTGGGTGCTTGTTGCTAGATAGTCACTACTCCCCTCGCTACAGCATTTCATGTGGGCACAAAAAACGTGCCCACCCTACTATTTAACTCAACCTTAAGACGGTTTTTGTAGGGTGGGCACATCTTTTTGTGCCCA
>JBGMRO010000121.1:0-8986 GCA_048061555.1 Thiohalomonadales bacterium
AACGTAGAAGTAAGGCTGCATAAATTGTTGTGTTTTGATTTTCCATTGTGTTGTCTCCAAGTTGTCGTATAAGGTCGTAACGATCAATTCAAGTCGCTGGCTGCTCGTCTAGTCTTGATCTGAATAAAGTATCGTATAGGCACGATATAAAGACAATACTGTATAATATTGATATACTGTCTCTATATTATTGACAATGAGGATGCTTTTTATGGACAGACTCGAATGTATGCGTGCCTTTGTTGCCGTCGTTGAGGCAAATGGATTCTCAAGTGCGGCACGGAAATCAACCCTTTCCAAGGCGTTATTGAGCAAATACGTAGCACAATTAGAAAACGAGTTGGGCACACGTTTATTGCAGCGCACTACACGTCACGTCAGCCCAACTGAGGTCGGGCGAGCCTATTATGAACGTTGTTTACCGCTGCTTGAAGAACTGGATGAGCTAGAGTCGGTTGTTAAAGACAGTCATGCTGCACCTTCAGGAGAACTAAGAATAAGTGCAGCAAAATCATTTGCAGAACTTCACTTAATGAACGTGGTGTCGAAGTTCTCTCAGCAATATCCAAAGATCCGCATCAATATGATGTTGACCGACAAAGAGATTGATATCGTGGAGGAAGGCATAGACTTGGCAATACGCATTGGCGATCTGGCCGACTCGAGCCTGGTTGCTCGCCGCCTGGGAACTATCCATATTGTAGTTTGTGCATCACCGGAGTATCTGCAGCAACGTGGAGAGCCAAGGCACCCCGATGATTTATGTCATCACCAATGTATTGTCGACACCAATTTCAGACAGGGTGCGGATTGGCATTTTGAGCGCAACGCCAAGAAATTCCGTGTCAGCGTACACGGTTCCCATTACGTTAATAGTGCCGTCGCGATTAGAGAGCTGGTTATCAACCACAATGGTATCGCTATCAGTCCATTGTTTGTTATTGGCGCTGATGTCAAGGCAGGACGAGTTAAGATTATTTTGCAAGAATACGGAATACAGGCCTTTGGGCTCTATGCCATTTATTCTCACCGACGACACCTATCTGCAAAAGTCCGACTATTCATCGATAATCTAGTAACAGATTTCGCTACCCATTTTTAGCGGTAATTTTTCATAATAACTACCCCCTTCCTCTCTTAAGCGTGGCTTAAGAAACCGATAAGAAACCCTTCATCTCGTGATGGGTATACTAACGTCAAGCGTACACTGATTCACAAACTTGAAAGGTGTGGATAATTAACGAAATAACAGTTAACTAAGCCCTACAAAATTAGCCTAAAAAGCGATCAATCGCTAATGTGTCGCGGTTTATAACGCGAATTGTAGTTTTACCGAATAAATCGTTAAGAATAGATTAAGGCAGCAGGTGTTTACCACTGTTATTCTAAAGTTAAAGTGATACAGGCATAAAAATTAATTCTACCGACTGTAAATAAATTGCGAGAACTGACATGGAAAATTATCAAATTAAGGATCTAGCTAAAAAATTGTCCAAGCATATAATGACTGAAAATGATCATTGCAATTTCAGTGAGCTTCTTAATAATGTAACCCTAGACGTGGCCAAGCGGGTCAATAGTGACCGAGGCCGTATCGCTAATAACCACAACCTTCATAGTCGAGGCGAGAATTTTCACTGACTAGTACCCATCCACAAACGGTCTATTTCTCCAATATCTTCGTTTGTGGACGGGCACTAACTATTAAAAAGCAGTCCACAACCCTCCTAACGAAAAAAGCACATGGTCATTAAACCATGTGCTTTTCTTCCGTCAATTTTAATTTCTTAGCACTTAATAGCGACTAAACCTGTTTATAACCATTGTAATTGAAGGAATTTCAGGTTCAATGCACGTAATTCGCCTCGACTTGAGCTGTAGTGGAATTTTTAATTGTTCAGAGACTCCTCTTCGAATCAAACCACAAACAAATACGCAACTATCAACTCGATGAATTTTTGAACAAGTCCCCAGTTGTAAAGTATGTTATTGTTCTTGACTGTTGTTCGTTACGGCGAAAATGACCGGGCGGTAAGCTTTGTCAACAGTAAATTTTTGTCTTGAGACATACTTCAACCATTAAATTAGTGCTACGTTACCCGCGTGGCAACATTATAGTGAATGGAACATACATAATGTATTTTAAATATCTTTCTTTGAGTATAGTTGCACTTTTTGTAGTTTTTAGCTTTACGGCGTGTTCAGACGCGGCCAATGACGCCACAAAACCTAGAATACAAAATAATTCGTCACAATTGGTGAAAATTATTTTATCCCCTGATACTCCCTTGGTTGCAAAAAACACACTTTACCCTCTTTCCGCCACGGGTATTTATTCTGACAATAGCAAAGCAGATATATCAAATCTCGTAAGCTGGGTAACTACCAAGAAAGAAGTCGTAGCGCTTCGACAAAACGGCTTGATCGAGGCACTTAATTCGGGCACCGCAGGCATTCGAGCCAGTCTTCAAGATATTGAAAGTGATACACTTAACGTCGCCGTTAGTGATCAGGTTATTTTATCTATTAACGTCAGTCCGATAAATCCGGTCAGTGTAGTAGGGTCACGCATCTCATTTCGGGCCGAAGGGCTATTCTCGAATGGTTTAATACAAGACATTACCGATACGGTAACCTGGGAATCCTCTTCAGTAGATATTCTATCATTTATGACCGATGGAGCCATCAAAGGACTGGGTATCGGCCAGGCATCCGGAAAATCGGACATAACGGCAACATTTTCTGGTATATCTAGTGAGCCGGTATTGCTCGACGTGCGTGATGCACAGCTGGTTCGTATCGAACTAGCTGTACCACAGGGTACCATGGGTATCGGCACACACCTAGTCGTAGCAGCGACGGGTTTCTACATAGACGATATAACATCGGAAACGTTTGTGATGCCGCTTACTAATAACGTAAGCTGGAAGTCCTCAAATAGCGAGCTTGCGCGCATAAGCAATGACGATCCTACGCAGGGTTTGCTCTTTGGGCTTGCGGCTGGTACTACAGAAATCTCCGCCAATATAGCAGATATTAGCAGTAACATCGTAGAAATTCTGGTACACGATATTGCGCTAGAGTCTATCCAGATTAATTCTACTCAATTAGATTTACCGCTTAGTTTGCGTAAAAAATTTACCGCCATCGGAACTTATCGCAATCAAGTTCAGCAAGATATCAGTAACGATGTAGTCTGGTTATTGCGCACCGACCCTATCGCGTTTGTTGATAACGCCCATCAGCGTTCAGGTTTACTCGTTCCCAGTGCGGTTGGGCAGACAAAAGTTACGGCGAGTTTTCAATCGATAACCAGTCCCCCTGTTGATGTGAACATCGTCGATATTAAGATAAATAGCATCGCGGTGACTCCCAATGCCATTTCACTAGCGACGGGTTTAACACAGCAATTTTCAGTCATTGCTACACTAAACGACTCGAGCAAACGCGATATCACGTCAGAAAGCTTCTGGCAGACCTCAAACCCGAAGACGATAGCCGTTAGTAATGCGTCAGGAACTAAAGGTCTAGCAACGGCATTGTCAGTGGGTGAGGCTGAGGTGTTCGCCCAATTTAGTCAATTTGTAAGTAATCGTTCTACAATTTTAACAGTCGATGCGACGCTAAATAGTATACAACTCAAAATACGGGACAATGCAGATCCTGCTGCGCTACTTAAACTTCCGTTAGGCGCAAGTATTGAACTTGTTGCAGAAGGGATCTTTAACGACGGCGCCAATAAAGATATCACAAATCTAGTAACGTGGAATTCTAGCGATAATAACGTAGCATCTGTCAGTAATGCAATTAAACAAAAAGGCGTGCTTAGTTCCATGCTAGTCGGACAAAGTGATATTGGCGCAAATTTTAACGGAATTGATGCATCCCCAATCCTACTCAGTGTTACGGAAGCAGTGTTGCAAAGCACTCGCCTTAGCCCGGGCAGCATGAATTTAACACCTGGCCAATCCCAGCTATTCATGCTAACCGGAATTTATTCAAACGGCCCCGGTGATATTACAGTCCCGGTTACTTGGAAATCAGGTGATATCGGTGTTGCGACTGTTCAAGCAGGAACGGCCACTGCCGTCTCTTCAGGTATCACCACGATAACGACTTCGGTCAATAACCGCGCGGGTATTACATTGCTTGCATCAGCAGCGCTTAGGGTTGATAATTCAGCACTAATTAGTATTTTCCCAGCAACAGGTGCGGTAATAAAAGTAAACGACTTGTTACCCATGAGCGCGAGCGGCGGTAGAGCCCCCTACACGTGGAAAGTTAGCGATATTAACCTAGCCACGATTGGTGAATTCTCCGGTCAGCTGGCTGCCCTACGTTCTGGCACGATAACGGTCACGGCAACAGACGCCGACCAAACTGCCAGTAGCACTGAAATCACTATAGTGCCCTCGATATCATCTATTACCGTCAGCTCGAATACCAACAATAAAACCGTATTTTCAGGCGACAGCATCAGTTTCCAAGCGTTGGCTACCTATAGCGATGGAAGTAGTTTGGATATTACCTCATCGGCGATTTGGTCATTATCTACCAATGTCAACAACTTAGCCGTCATTTCTCCGACCATGCGCTATGTGGCAAACTCAACCGCAGGCTTAACCGGCAGTATCGCAATGACGGCTATACAGGACGGAAAATCCGGTGTCGCAGCGATCAGTATTATTGCACCGACTATTTTTGTCAGTGCACCGACTACGGTGTCTACGATAGTAATCGGTGGTTCTGTTCAACTCATCGCCACTGGCGGGTCAGAAACATTTAGCTGGAGCACCAGTAACGCAAATGCCAGTATCAGTAGCGCTGGGCTACTTACAGCGACTACAGATGGAACCGTAGATGCTATTGCAACTGACAGTAATGGATTTTTCGGTATATTGACACTATCAATAATCCCACTTCCCAATGCCCCCCCGACGGCTAACGCTGGGGACAATCAAATAGTGAGCAGTGGTGAAAGCGTTTTTCTGAGTGGCACGGGCTTTGATAGTGACGGTACGATCGTTGGTTTCCAGTGGACTAAAACGTCAGGGCCTAATATAGACCTGTTAACAGCCTCTGCAGCTAACACAAGTTTTATTGCGCCAATCGTTAGCGTACCCACTACGATTAACCTACGACTTACCGTAACAGATGACGGCAATGCGACTGCAAATGCATCCGTCACAGTGACAGTAAATCCGCTGCCGGTTATCTTGCAATCAATACGTATCACATCGGACGCGAAGAATAGTGCAACCGCAGCGATAGCAACGGTGATAGCAGGTACCACCGTCACGTATCAGGCCGAAGCAACCTATAGCGATAATAGCATCGTAGATATAACCCTTAACTCAAACACGGTTTGGTCGTTACTAGCTACACCGACCTCGCTGGCAACTTCATTTGCGAATGTGGTTAAGACCCAGCCCGCTGGTGCGGCCACTGGTAGCTTAAGCATGACTGTTTCCTATGCGGGGATCACAAGCACCTTACGTGTGAACGTAGTCGCACCCACTATTGTGATTAGTGCTCCAATAGTGGGTCCCGTAGCAGGTGGAAGCGCCGTACCATACACGGCGGTAGGCGGCACACTGCCTTATTCTTGGACGATAGATAATACGAGCTTAGCGAGTATAGATCCCGTATCCGGATCGTTGACAGCTATTTCGGCTGGAAACATTGTAATTTCGGTGACTGATGCTAATGGCTTTATGGGAACAACTTCGGTATCGATAGCCCGGGCGGCGAATCGTCTGCCTATAGTCAGTGCAGGTCCCGATCAAACCGTTGTCAGTGGCATGCCGGTCTATTTGTTGGGCACAGCGACCGATGCCGACGGCAGCATTGTCTCTTCTCAATGGGCGCAGCGTGCTGGTACGATCGTAACTCTATTAACACCAACATCGCAGCGTGCAAAATTTACCGCACCAATCGTTAGCGCCGCCACCGTCATCACGTTAACGCTAACGAGTAGCGACAATGATGGTGCTACCTCTACAGCCAGCGTCAACATAACTATTAAACCAGCTTCTATGTTGTTAGTATCCGAGGTTTTACAAAGCTTCGTCGACCCGGGGCTGCGAGGTTGCGTTGAAGAGGAAGCCAAGATATATTACCTAAGTGGATTGAGCACACCGCTACTCGACTTCAATCAACTCCTATCCTGCACGGGTTTTTTCACCTCCACTCCCATCACTGATTTGTCCGGTATAGAAAATCTCCCGGGTCTAGATTATTTCTCCGCACCTGATAATCATATAGCGGACCTAAATCCGTTAATACGCTTGCCAAACTTGAAGACGTTAGATCTTTCTAATAATGTGGATACCGTAGGCAACTCGACCATATTATCGTATACACTTCTGTCCCGCATACCGACCCTGGAATCATTGGTTGTAAATGGTAATGCACTCAAGGCGACAGATATCGTGGAAATATCCACAATCGTGCAATTGATCGAACTCGCAATAAGTCGCAATCCGCTTACGGACGCCGATATCGTTCCTATTGGAAATCTTAGCAATTTGAAATATTTAGAATTATCCGGACTCTCCATTACCAGTGTCGCAGCATTTGCAACGCTAAATAACTTAGAAAGACTAAATATAACCCAGACATTGTTAGGTACCGCAGGCCCGACCGGCCTAGATAAATTGATTTTTGCTGCGCCGCCAGTACGTTTTTTTAATACCGAAATAGCCATAGCGAACTCGGTTACGATACCCTGTATTGAGTTAGAGGCCTTTGTGGCAAACAACCCTGCCGTGGCGATTAATCCCTTTGGAGCAGCAAAACCGGGACAAGCCGGAAATTGTACTTGAGGACGTAAAGCTCCGAACTTTCGGATCACTATTTATAATGATAATTCAGAAGCATTGCCACCAGGTACTAAAATCGATCTCGTCCATTCCAGAGAGCAGTGGTAATTCGCCGATCCTTTCCGTTTCGTCGCGGTTCTTTATCTAGCTCAAAACGTATCATTTCTCGTCGGTCGACGATTTCTCTTCTAATCTCGATACGGCGCTCAAGTCCATTATAGGTCTTAGCGGGTGATGGCATTGTCATAGCGCTATCCTCGTTAGAACTACTTATTCAATGATTTGTACATAATCTTTACCGCTAATTTTGCACTTTATGGATGCTAATGTCCACATTGCTTATGTATACTCTAGTTTATCAATATACCAAATGCATCAATTAATTAAACGCATTTTTAAGTCGATCAAATTGTATTGATTCGGAAATTTCTTGTGCGTGTTTCTCAGTGCTTAATTTTGCGAGCAAGGCAAACGCAGCTTGATAGCTTACCGGACCCCCATTTGAGGTAATGACTCGTTTATCGATGACTAGATTTTTGTCGAACTGCACCAGTATCTTGGGGTAAGATTTTTTTAATCCCTTTTCGCCACCGGCCCAGGTGGTGGCCTTTACGCCATCGAGTACACCCGCCTCGCCCAGCAAAAACGCGCCCGAGCAATTACTTGCCATCCATGTCGCAGACTTGTTTTGTATCTTTATAAAATTTATCAAGTCCGAATTTTTCAGATAGTCATCCATCTCATACGCACTTGGAACGATTAGCGTATCAAGCACTAGCTCGTCATAGATGGTAACATCGGCCATTATCGTGAGCCCTTCTTCTGAATGTACTAGTTTGTTCTTTGTGCTAGAAATAACCACTATTTCGTAGGATGAAAACCAGTCTTTTTTGGTCGCGGCCCCCAACACCTCAACGGGCGCTGTTACATCGCTCGTTAAAAATCCATCAAATACGAGTATGCCAATCTTTGCTGTAGAAGCAGATGCAGGATTTCCGATAAAAAATAATAGCCCCAATAATAGTACAAGTATACGCTTTTCTGTGCTTTTCATTTAGTTCTCCAAAAATAAAATCCTTTAACAAATTCAATCGACTATAACATATATTGCAATCGCGTCTAGCGAACTCAAACATGTATTGTTCGATGCTCCCGCTCGTGAACAAGAGTTCTTCACGTGGTTGGTATACTTTCTGCCGTTGCTGTAACATTTGTAAGAAAAAAGGGTCTATGTGATTGATTACCACAATAGAATTTACAATGAGATTCGAAAAATGACAAAACGACGCATTATTTTTAGTCTGTTGCTGAGTCTGATCGCTCTCTATTTAAGCGCCTGTGGAAAGTCCGATATCGAAAAATTGATCCTCACCGGCTCTAGTACGGTCGCACCACTCGCAATGGAATTGGCTCGAGCCTTCGAAAAGACACAAGCGAAGGTGCGTATCGATGTACAAACGGGCGGCTCTTCACGAGGCGTTGCGGATACAAGGGCAGGCCTAGCAACGATTGGCATGGTTTCGCGTGCCCTAAAACCCTCGGAAACCGATTTACTTGCTCATACTATCGCTTATGATGGCGTGACCCCTATTATCAATAAAAAAAACCCTATTGATTCATTGAGTAATGCGCAAATTGTTGCTATCTATCAAGGCAAAGTAAAAAATTGGTCACAAGTCGGTGGCCCAGATAAAGTAATCACGGTGGTCAATAAAGCAGAGGGGCATTCGACCCTGGAGCTATTTTTAACGTACTTTAAGCTCACGAATCGAGAAATCAAGGCGGACATCGTTATCGGAGACAACCAGCAAGGTATTAAAACGGTATTGGGTAACCCTTGGGCCATCGGCTATGTCTCGATAGGCAGCGCTGAATATGAAGAGCATCAGGGTAGCGCAATCAAGTTGCTGGGCGTAGGAGGGATTGCTGCGACAACGGCTATGGTTAAACAAGGCCGATATCCTCTCTCTCGACCTCTTAACCTAGTGACCATAAATGTGCCACAGGGTTTAAGTAAGGCATTTATCGCATTTGCGCAATCGTCACAAGCAAACGCAATCATTGAACAACAATACTTTATTCCCGCAAATGCGCACTAGTCGAGGTTTTCGATTCAGTTTACAGTTGGCGAGTGTACTCTCGGCGAGTGTACTGTTGTTTATACT
>JBGMRO010000122.1:0-2656 GCA_048061555.1 Thiohalomonadales bacterium
GCCCCCACTAGCGCCTTTCTCTTCGGCCACACCCTATTTTTGCTTAATATTTGATCTAGGGGCAAGCCATTCGAGGTTTGTTTAGCCATTAGCGCCATATTCCGAATTTCACGGCTCATTACCCACAATACTAATATGGCTTCCACGCCCTCTGATTGCAATCCTTCCAACATACGTACCACACGCCGAATATCACCGCCCAAGCACGTATCAACAAAGGTATAGATATCAAATCGCGCGCTATCTGAGACCGACGATAAGACATCATCGACTGAAATATCACCAGCGACGCCGAGTAAACGTAATTTCTCAATCTCTTGCGCTATCGCCAATAAGTTGCCTTCACCTCGTTCTGCCAATATTTGTATCGCGTCGCGAGAGGCCAGCAGGCCTATTTTCTGCATTCTTTGTTGTATCCAAGCTGCTAATTGTCTAGCCTCGATAGGCCATATTTGTATACTGACACCCGACTTATCCAAACACTTAAACCATTTTGTTCTTTGTACTGCGGCGTCAAGTTTGGATGAAGTTATTAAAATAATCGTATCCTGAGGCAACTCACTCAGCAGCGCAAATAGGGCCTTGTTGCCCTTCTCTCCCAGTTTTCCATTACCTATACGCAATTCGATAAAACGCAAATGTGAAAACAAAGACATCGTGCTAGTACTCATAAATAGCTCGGACCAATCGAAATTTTTGTCGATATGAAAAATTTCCCTATCCGTATATCCCCTCTGCTTCGCGGCATGACGAATAAGGTCACAGGTTTCCATATGTTGTAGCGGCTCATCACCAGTAACAAGATACACCGATGCTAGGCTTTTTTGTAATTGATTTTGAATGGCTAGTGGGCTTGATTTCATGCTACGGTATAATATTATTGAATTGCGTCTCTAGTGGGGGACTAGTGGCGGGCGGACTAACAGCGGACGGACTAGTAGTTGGTTGATTTATGTCAGCTTTTGCCGGAGAATTTACGGGCGGTGTAGGCACGGGCTCTTCGACCAAATCTTTTCCCCCCAATTCATTGAGACGCCGCACTATCTGTTCAGCGGCATCTACCAACATTTCCTTTTTGATAATTGTCTCTTCCGAGGAGCTCGATAATACCGCACTTTTTTCAAATTGAAATGAACGCGTTACCGTAACGACCTGCACAATGACTTCATTTTCCTGGTTACTATGAGGTTCTTCCCGTTTCTGTATATCTGGCATACTCGCTGTTTTTCTTATACTGAACTGAATAGTATAATTGAGACCATAGGTCTGTGATTCTCCCGAGGTCGCCACCGTGACTAATTCTTTCACATTTCGCTCGCTCTCTAGTAGCAATACACTGGTCGCCACATCGGGATCGACGATCGACAATCCGGCACCTTTTAATCTTTGTATTAAAACAGAAGTGAGCTTGATATGGCCACCCGCCGAAGTTATAGCGATAGGCAGATATTCTGGAGAAATTTCCAACGCCCCGCGCAAACGAAACCCACATGACGACTGGATCACAATGATGATTGTTAGCAAAAAGATAAGAGCGATTCTAGGCATCTTTGGCAACGATATTGATAAGCCTTCCCGGCACAACAATTATTTTAATAATGGTTTTTCCCTGCAAATGTCGTTGGGTGTTTTCATCCCTCAATGCGATGGCTTCTAACTCTTTTTTACTTAAATCAGCAGTAGCATTAATTTTACCCCGTAATTTCCCATTGACCTGTACTACAATCTGCATGCTATCTTTGCGTAAGGCATTTTGATCTACTTGAGGCCAGCTAGAATCAATAATTAAGACTTTTTTACCAATCTCTCCCCACAAGGCGTGGGCAATATGCGGTGCAATCGGTGCGAGCAAGCCTAATAAAATTTCTATGGCTTCTGCGTAGACTAAACTATAACCCGCTTCTCCTGGCGAATCTTTACTCACTTCATCAAATTGTTTTGCCATATTTTGTAAAATATTAACCATTTTCATTGCAGCCGCTACCACGGTGTTAAACTGATATTTTTTTACATCGCGATTTGCCTGTTCGAGCAAAGTATGTATCTCAGCACGTAAGGCCTTAGGTTGACTCGAAAGTGAGTTCCAATCAGCCGAAGTGACAAGTCCCTGCTGCTCAATTTGACGCAACATCGGTAAGAGTTTTTCGGCATTGACTAAACGCCAGAGTCGTTTTAAAAAACGAAAAGCACCATCGACGGCATCATCGTTCCACTCCAAACTTTGCTCTGGGGGCGCTGCAAACATGGTAAATAGGCGCACCGTATCGGCGCCATATTTTTTTATCATGGCTTGAGGATCAACGGTATTGCCCTTTGATTTAGACATTTTTGCGCCGTCTTTTAGTACCATACCTTGTGTCAATAAGCGCTCAAAAGGTTCATCGATATTAATCAAACCGGCATCTCTCATCAACTTATTGTAGAATCGGGCGTACAGTAAGTGCAAAATAGCGTGCTCGATACCGCCGACATATTGATCGACTGGCAGCCAATAATTTGCTCTTTTATCCAGCATAAGCTTGTCACTGTCAGGACATGCATAGCGTGCAAAATACCATGATGATTCCATAAACGTATCAAAAGTATCTGTTTCTCGTTCTGCGGCTTCACCACAAGTTGGACAAACCGTTTGATAAAATTCTGGCATTTTTGACAA
>JBGMRO010000122.1:2756-8944 GCA_048061555.1 Thiohalomonadales bacterium
CGGCTTCACCACAAGTTGGACAAACCGTTTGATAAAATTCTGGCATTTTTGACAATGGTGAGCCAAGCCCGTCCAGCGCGACGATTTCCGGTAATACGACCGGCAAATCGGCATCGGGAACAGGTACCGCACCACAGGAATTACAGTTAATGATAGGTACTGGAGCCCCCCAATATCGTTGTCGTGACACACCCCAGTCGCGCAGCCGATAATTAACCTTTATTCGACCTTTTGAATTCTTAGATAAGAAGGTCGCAATCGCATCAAACGCTTGCTCTGAAAGCAAACCGGTAAATTCAGCTGAATTGATTAGCCGTCCTTTTTCGATAAATGCCCCGGTATGTAAATCCACGCTAGTATGAGAAGTCGATTCAATCACCTGCTTTATGGGCAAACCATATTTTTTCGCGAACGCCCAATCGCGTTGATCATGTGCCGGTACGGCCATGACTGCGCCCTCACCATAGGAAATGAGCACAAAATTCGCCACAAATATGGGGACTGATTCCCCGCTGACGGGATGAATCGCAAATAAGCCAGTATCGACCCCTTTTTTCTCCATGGTTTCCATGGCCGCCTCAGAAGTTTCCATGGTTTTACATTCATCCAAAAACGCCTGCACGGTCTCAGAGGTGGCTGCTGATAGTTTTGCTAGGGCGTGTTCGGGCGCCACGGCGACATAGGATACCCCCATTAGCGTATCAGGCCGGGTAGTGAAAACGCTCAGAGGCTTTGCTTGCCCAACGACGTTAAATTGCAATTCCACGCCGCGTGACTTACCAATCCAGTTTTTTTGCATGGTACGAACTTGCTCAGGCCAGTGCTCGAGCTTGTCTAGATCGCTAAGCAATTCCTCCGCATAAGCGGTGATTTTCATAAACCATTGGGCAATCTCCTTACGCTCTACCGGTGTATCACATCGCCAGCAATTACCTTCGATCACCTGCTCATTGGCCAATACGGTTAGATCTTTTGGACACCAATTAACCGGTGCCGTCTTTTTATAGGCCAAACCCTTGTCAAACAGGCGCGTAAACAACCATTGTTCCCAACGATAATAGTCTTTATGGCAGGTCGCAAACTCGCGTTTCCAAGTATAAGCAAAACCGAGTCGTCTAAATTGGGCGCGCATATAGTCAATATTTTGATAGGTCCATTGGGCTGGTGGAACATTGTTCTTAATGGCTGCATTCTCTGCAGGTAGACCAAAGGCATCCCAACCCATCGGTTGTAGTACATTTTTTCCCAGCATTCGTTGATAACGGCTTATAACATCGCCTATTGTATAATTTCTGACATGCCCCATGTGTAGTTGGCCACTAGGATACGGAAACATGGAAAGACAATAAAATTTTTCTTTACTGCTATCTTCATTAACCTCATATAACAAATTTTCTTCCCAAAATCGCTGCACCTCTGCTTCGAGGACAGTGGGATTATAATTATTTTCCACGGACATATTTTCTATTAGCCTCACAATGACTTCGATTTTCAATATAGGCCAGTTACACGAATAAACGGTCTGCCTGAGACTGGCAAAACCCATCTAATCTGATTATAGTATGCCCGTATTGATACCAGGTTCTTTGCCTGCGATTTTACTACAAAGTGCAGTTTTAATTAAATAATCTTTAATGGAATACCGCTAGATGCGGTGTTTTTTAATGATGATTAGCTAAATAGTGCCCCAAGGGGCTGAATTAAATCGAAAGCGCACCGTCTCTGATCTCGATGTAGGAAGCTATGCCAGACCTAGATTCACAAATCACCGCTAAAATCCGTACCAGTCCGAATTATAAGGCACTGCAACGAGCCCTGACCCATTCTCCCTTCGCGAGTCGATTGATCCAAAGAAATCCCGCTTGGCTGGATGATCTCGTGCAAAACCTGGCAATCCCATGGGATAGAGCACAACTAGATCGACGCCTTGAATCACACTTACACGGCACCTCGATCGAACTACTCAAACATCAGCTGCGAACAATCAGGAACCAGGTATTACTTCGCACCCTAGTGCGAGATGTAGGCGGTTTGGCAAATCTACAAGAAGTCATGTCTACAATGACCATCCTGGCAGATTTTTCAATTCAGACCGCATTGAAGAATGCAGCAACGTTTGTACAGGCTAGTTTCGGCAAACCAGAAGAATCTAAGCAGGGTAAAGAATGCCAAATGGCCGTCATCGCGATGGGTAAACTGGGCGGCGGTGAATTAAACGTCTCTTCCGATATTGACATATTTTTCGCCTATCCATTTGATGGAAATACCAATCACTCAGAGAAACCCATAAGCCACCAGGAATACTTTAATCGCGTGGCAAAACAGTTTATACACATTCTTGACGATATCACTGAGGATGGTTTTGTATTTCGGGTTGATACTAGACTGCGTCCATTTGGTGGCAGCGGACAATTGGTTTGCAGCTTTGACATGTTAACAAACTATTATCAAACACATGGCCGAGACTGGGAAAGATATGCACTCATCAAAGCACGTATTATCACCGGAAATTCGGCAACTCAATTATTAAAAATTTTTAAACCTTTCATTTATCGCAATTACTTAGACTACAATGCAATCGATTCATTACGAAACTTAAAAACTCAAATCATGCAAGAGGTCAAGCGGAAAGGAATGCGTCAAAATGTAAAGCTTGGTGCAGGTGGTATCCGTGAAATCGAATTTATCGTGCAAGCCTTTCAACTTATACGTGGTGGCCGACAGGTAAAATTACAAACTGCCTCCACACTGGGTGCATTAAGAGAAATTAAAAACTTAGCCTTGCTGGACGAAGAAGTCTGCCAAGAATTACAGGATTGCTATATTTTTCTGCGTAAAATTGAACATAGAATTCAATATGACCAAGATAGACAAACACACACACTGCCTAAAGAAGAGGATGCTCAGGCCAGATTAATACAGCTAAGCACTGACTTCGAAAAAGTTAATAATTGGCAAAATCTTCTAGAAAAAATAGACAAAAGACGAGACTTTGTAAAAAGGCATTTTAATGAATTATTACATGTAAACGCACCAGAAAATAAAACTCACATCGTTTGGTCAACGTTATTAACTGACACAGATACTAAAGATAGGCTAGGGAAATTAGGTTATCAGTCTCCGCAGGAAATACAAAACCGATTGCAACAAATTAGAACGGGACGTCGATACAAAAAATTGCCGGATACGAGCAAGCATAAATTCGACCTATTAGCCGAACTCAGCATCGAAAACGCGGCAAAAACAAAACATCCAGATCGTGCGCTGATTCGCAGTATGAATTTACTAGAAAACATCAGTGGCCGTTCTAGTTATTTAGCCTTATTCATTGAGCATCCGCAAGCCTTACAGTACGTGCATAATATGGTAGCCGACAGTCCTTTTATTGCAAATTTGCTGAGTCAGTACCCGCTATTACTCGACACCCTACTCGATGAACGCATACTATATCAAGCCATTCAGAAACACCAACTTGAAGAAGAACTACAATACCGACTTAAAAATATAGAACAGTATGATATAGAAATGCAAATGGACCTATTACGTGAATTCAAACAATCTTACATATTCAAAGTTGCGGCACAGGAAATCAATAAAACCATTCCGCTAATCGATATTAGTGATTCGCTCTCCCTGCTCGCCGACGTTATCATAAAATTTATTTTACGACTCGCCTGGTTGCAAATGAACCTTGATTATGCACCGAAATTTCTAGTCGTCGCGTATGGAAAGCTTGGATCTCGAGAACTCAGCTATAGCTCTGATCTAGATATTGTTTTTTTATTTGACAATAGTGACAAAGGTTCAATGCAAGAATACATACGTTATAGTCAACGTATCAATCACTGGTTATCAACGTATACCTCTGCTGGCATACTCTACCAAACCGACCTTCGGCTAAGACCTGACGGATCGAAGGGCTTACTTGCCATTCCCATCGACTCATTTGAGAGTTATCAAAATACGCGCGCCTGGAACTGGGAACACCAGGCCTTGACTAAAGCGCGCTGCATTGCCGGCGACGAGAATTTGGCCGTTCGATTTAATCATATTCGAAATACCATATTATCGAAACAGCGAGACCTGGCAGGATTGAAAAAAGAATTATTAGAAATGCGAGCTCGAATAAAAAATTCCAAACCTTCAAGTATTAGCACTAAAAATATAAAAAATATGCCGGGTGGAATCATTGATATTGAATTTGTTGTTCAGTATTTAATACTCGCACACGCCCACGATCATCACGAACTACTTTCCAACACAGGAAATATTGCATTGCTACAAAGTGCTGTAGATATCGGCATTATTCCGGCCGTGTTAGCCAAACAGGTGGCTAGCTCCTACCAAAATTTTCGTCAAATTTTGCATGACAATATGTTATTAGATCCGGAAATTGCTCCCCATAGCGACGCAGCACTAATCCTATTGAGCCAACCGGCGCAAGATCTTTGGCAGCTAATCTTCTTTGATTAAAGCGTAGCCTTCTTTTTCGAAACCCAGGGCCAACGGGCACGAATAAAATAGAATAATAGCAACAGAAACGAACCTCCGATTACCAAGTAGTTACCCCAAATCACATAGGGCGTGCGACCTTTCATCGGTTGTACGTCACCCGTTATAGTCGTTATAACAAATTGTTTCGACACCTTTAAAATTTTTCCACGGCTATCCACCAAAGCACTAATGCCATTATTTGTCGCGCGCAGCATAGGACGGCCAGACTCTCTCGCTCTAAATCGAGCCATTTGCAAATGTTGATGGGGTGCAAGCGAATCGCCAAACCAGGCGTCATTGCTGACATTTACCAATAAACTAGCCTCGGGCAATCCTCGAATAACTTCCTCACCAAAGACATCTTCATAACAAATTGAAATCCCGATCGCGTAACCCGCGGCACGTAATAATTCTTGATTGGGGCCACCTCGACTAAAATCTGCCATAGGGACATCCATAAACTGAATCAGCCCGCCGAGCAATGATTTAAAAGGAATGAATTCGCCAAAAGGTACCAAGTGATTTTTGTGGTAAAGTTTAAAATCATCAGATAGAGATACCACACTATTATAGTAAATTTCACTGTTTGACTGATCTAAAACCGGTAAGCCTAGCAATATACTAGTATTATGCTGCGCGGCCTCATCTTGCAGATCAGACAATAGTCGGCGGGCGTTATGAAAATACATTGGCAAGGCAGTTTCTGGCCAAATCACGATATCACTATCCCAATTCTCTCGGGTCATTTGTAGATAGCGCTGTATGGTCAATCCTTTGAATTTTCGTTTCCATTTTTGGTCTTGCGGAATATTTCCCTGTAACAGACTGACTTTGATTTTATCGCCATCGTTCTCGACCCAGGGAATATAATTTAAGACAAGACTCGATAATAATATCGCAGATAGTGCACTGGTATAAATTATTGTTTTCTTTTGTCGCCCCGCCCCACGACTCGACATCGCTAATAGAACAATAATTCCCGCTGAAGCACACAGCAAAAAGCTAATGCCAAATACGCCCGTTACTGGTATAAATCCTGATAATAGTCCACTGGTCTGACTATAGCCGAGGGCTATCCAAGGAAATCCAGTAAAGACCCACCCCCTCATCCATTCTGTAATTACCCACAGAGCCGGAAAAACTAATATCGCTTGGACAGAGATTGATAACGAATTAAAATATCGACGTAGTAAAAAACCCGCGAGTGCAATATAACTCGCCAGTATGAATACAAATAGAAAGGTTAGTGCCGCGGCCACGGGCAACAAAACGCCGCCAAATTTCACCATACTGACCGCTACCCAGGATGTCCCTAAACCAAAATAGGCCAATCCAAATCCGTAGCTAATAAGGATGGCTTGTTTAGGCGTTGCATTACGCCAAAGAAAATATAATATCGCAGGGCTGACAAACGCCAGCAGATGAAGATCAAAGGGTGAAAACGCCAAGGGTAATATCGCGCCAGCGATGACAGCGACAACGTATCTATTTGTTAGTTTAACCCAAAGTGTATGCAACAATTTCATTTAGCTTGTAGAGTGTGTTAATAACCATTCTGTGGTATCCAATTAATAATTATGGTTAGTTAGCGTCCATCCACAAACGGTCTATTTTCCCAATATCTGCGTTGCACGTATTTTTTAGTAATTCTTGTTCTGCGTTATTTGCAGGACTAGAAGTACTTATCTTAAGAT
>JBGMRO010000123.1:0-7511 GCA_048061555.1 Thiohalomonadales bacterium
AATGCGAAAGATACACCGGGTGTCGTCAGCCGGGTTATTACCCCCGATCGTTGGGTACGTGCCTTCATCTCACCGATCAAGGACAATAAAGGGGTCTTGCGGGAGGTCGTACTCTTGTATGAGGATGTCACCGAGAAAAAATATACCGACGATGCAATTAGGCATATCGCCTCCGGTGTCTCGGCGGTTACTGGCGAGGTCTTTTTTAATCATTTAGTCGAACACTTGGCAAAAATATTTGATGCCGAATATGCGTTCATAGGTATTTTAGAGAAAGAAGATCTCGAACGGGTATCGACCCTAGCTGTTTTTGCGCACGGAAAAATAATAGAAAATTTTAGTTGCTCATTGCAACACTCTCCGGGTGCCGACACCATAAGTAAAGGGACGCGTACCTATCCCAATGATGTTCGGCAACGGTTTCCACATGATAAATTGTTAATAGACTGGAATATCGAAGGCTACATCAGTACACCGTTATTCGATAGCAAGGGTGGGCCGTTGGGTATCTTGGTGGTCTTAAATGATAAACCATTGACCCATGTCGATCAGGTTGGCGGCCTACTCGAAATATTCGCCGCACGTGCCGGCGCTGAGTTAGAACGATTACGAGCCGAGGAAGTTGCGCGCAAGCTCACGATGGCGGTAGAGCAAAGTCCTAATTCTGTGATTGTTACAACCAAAGAAGGTGTTATCGAGTATGTCAACACTTCGTTTACTCGGTTGACGGGTTATAGTAGAGGCGAAGCTATCGGACAAACACCGCGTTTGTTCAAGTCTGAGAATCAGGATGTCGCTATATTCCAGGAGATGTGGCACACCGTGCTGGCGGGACGAATCTGGCATGGAGAGTTAGAAAATCAGCGCAAAGATGGCAGTACCTATTCCGAAGAGCAGACGATTGCACCCGTATATGACGAGCAAGAAAAAATTACCCACTTTATAGCTATTAAACAAGATATTACCGAAAGGCTGCAAACAGAGGAGGCATTACGGCGCTCGCAGAAAATGGATGCGATAGGGCAATTGTCCGGTGGCATTGCGCACGATTTCAATAATCAGTTGGGCGTTGTTATCGGCTATCTTGACTTCCTTAAGGGCGACTACCCCGAAGGTGAAAAACAGTCTGAATGGATAGATATCGCCAGTAAGGCCACCCTTCGTTGCATGGATTTGACGCGTCAATTGCTGACCTTCTCGCGGCTACAGCCAAAGACTAAGGCCGTGGTCGATGTCAATATGAGCTTGAAAAAAATCGAGACCATGATTGGCAGAACGCTTACCCCGGCGGTGGAGGTCAAATATAGTCTCTGCAAAGATCTATGGCCGGTCGAGGTCGATATCGGCGAGTTCGAAGATACCATACTCAATATGGTCATCAACGCCCGTGACGCCATGCAGGGCGATGGAAATTTTACAATAGAAACCAGCAATCAGTTTCTGGATGCGGATTTTACCTCGGCTTACCCCTGGTTGCAGGACGGCGATTATGTACAGGTCGCCTTGACCGATACGGGTAAGGGCATGTCGGCAGAAATCCTCGAACACGTATTCGAACCCTTTTTCACGACTAAGCCAGAAGGAAAGGGGACCGGGTTGGGTATGTCTATGGTATACGGGTTCGCGAAACGCTGTGGTGGCATTGTCAAGATTTACTCAGAGCCGGATCTCGGCACGACCGTACGGATCTATTTGCCGCGATCTAGTACGAATTCCGCTATGAACCCCGTCATTTCTCGGCAAGCTGATCTGCCGGGTGGAAATGAGACTATACTCATAGTCGACGATGAGTTGGGCCTGCTAGATTTAGCGCAGCATTACCTAGACGACCTGGGTTATAAAACACAACGTGCTGAAAATGCGGCACAGGCTTTGCAAATACTTCAAGGGGATTCAAAATTTGATTTATTGTTCAGCGACGTGGTGATGCCTGGTGGAGTGAACGGCTATCAATTAGCACAGCAGGCCACAGAAGGGTGTCCTGGCTTGCGAGTACTGTTAACCTCTGGATTTGCCTCAAAAAGTATTGAACAGCAAGGCTTAAGTCATTTTTCTGCGAACATGCTGAATAAACCCTATCGCAAGGTAGAATTAGCAAATCGAATACGACTTGTGCTCGATGAGGATCGGACCGAACCATGAAGTCACCCAAATTAATTGTCATCGATGACGAGATAGATTTAGCAAATCTAGTGGCGGAAGTCGCAGAACGGGCTGGTTACGAATCAGATTTATATCATTATGCGGAGGATTTTAAACGAGATTATCGTAATGATGCCGATGTTATCGTTTTAGATCTTTTGCTCCCTGGGGTCGATGGCGTCGAAGTGATCCGCTATCTCGCTGGGATAGCTTGTGAAAGTCGACTGATATTAATGAGTGGATTTGATTCCGGTGTACTGCATTCCGCTCAGAAATTGGCGGTAGAACAAGGGCTCAATTTTATCGGAAGCTTCAGTAAGCCATTCCGTCCTCATGAATTATTTAAGCTGCTCGCTAATTTACCCACCGAGACTAAACAAAGGACAGTTGCCGTATCAGCGGATTTCGTACCCGTATTTGAAGATCTCAATGCAGCGATTATGCAGGGTGAACTCGTTGTACACTACCAACCTACCATTAATCTACAAAAAAATGCCGTATCTGGATTAGAAGCATTAGTCCGTTGGCAACACCCGCAGCATGGTCTGCTTTTTCCTGATCAATTTATTCCCTTGGCCGAGCAAAGTGGCCTGATTGATGATCTCACCTGGGTGGTGCTCGAGCACATTTCAATACAGTACCAAGAGTGGCGAAATTATGACTGGGCGCCGATGATCGGGGTAAATATGTCGGCTAATACTCTGAAAGAACTCGATCTACCTGAAAAAATGCGCAGCTTGTTACAGAAGTACAAGCTACAACCCTCTCACTTAATCTTGGAGATTACGGAGACGGCGCTTATGCAAGAGTTAATCAAGTCTCTCGATGTATTGACTCGATTACGCATGAGTGGGCTGCAATTATCCATCGATGATTTTGGTACGGGCTATTCTTCTCTGGTGCAATTACATCGTGCGCCGTTTTCTGAAATTAAAATTGATCGCTCGTTTATCATGGAGATGCTAAATGACAAAGAGGCCCATGCCATCGTCGAGACCGTCATTTTACTGGGGCATAAACTTGGTATGAAGGTGGTGGCCGAGGGCGTCGAAACCTTGGAACACCTGACATTATTAAATTCTCTCGGTTGTGATCTAGCGCAGGGTTACTATATTTCTCGACCCATACCCGGGGAGCAAATCTTACCTTGGCTCAATGGGCGGGAAGAAGGTCAACTATTGAACGCGATGTGAATATCGGGATATGGGTATTTTCTAATTATTTATCAGTAGATTATAATAGATTCAAGTATCTTACCTCGACGGAAGGTTGCCAAGGCTGTCCGTTTTAGCTCAGCAATATAGTGGATCTAGGGAATTTCTCCTCAATATTGGGATCAAAACTATAGATGAGCAAATTATCGTCGTTGCAATTGAAAAACGGTGCCTAATCATAGCGAATACATATCTTTCATATCGTAGGTGACTAACATGGCCGCAGCGGACATTAGTATAGAGGTATTTAGTGCCTTCGGTTGCAATAAATGTGCTCGGGCCAGAACATTAGTAGAAAGAGTACTAAAGGAATTGGGTAAGGCGTCTGTCGATATCAGTATCATCGATGTGGTCGAAGAGCTGGACTATGCTATTGAATTAGGTGTTAGGGCAACGCCTAGCATTGCTATTAATGGAGAGCTTATTTTCACCGCCCTACCGAGTGAGAATGACTTACGTGAACGACTAGGGTTTGCTTTTAATCTGTAAACTGGATAAGTCATGAATGAATACAGTATAAGTGCGACGAGTAAGCAGCTTGGACTCTCCGCCGATACCTTGCGCTATTACGAAAAGATCGAATTATTGCCGAGAATTCAGCGTACCGCATCGGGCATACGTCGCTATTGTGACAAGGATATCTCACGCTTGAAATTTATTCAGCGTGCCCAAAAAATGAATTTTTCGCTGGCAGAGATAGCCGGTTTGTTGCAAATGCGCGAAGATCCGCAACATGCCCGTCTAGATGTGCGTGAATTGACCCACAAGAAACTAACCGAAATAGAAAGCCACCTGCAAGACCTGACCACCTTACGCAATGAACTGACTTTGTTAGTCAACCTCTGTAACGCCAACGAAGATGGCTGCCCGATTATTGAGGGTATAGAAGATATGGCCGGGTGATCATAGACAAGTGCCACGAAGCTGTACATAAACCTAGATTAATCAGTTGGATCACAGAAGTCCACGCAAGCTCTTGGCGCACCTAGCAAATTTATAATTTTTCTCATCACCAATAAGGTGACTACGCAAATTCTAAATTCACTATGTACACCAATATCTCGCATGTCTTTTCTGTGCCCAACTGATTATTCTAGGTTAAACCTAGCAGCTTCGTAACACCTTAATCTCAGCAGAAAAATCCTTTTTACTATTTACGGCAAACCATTAATGGGCTGTATAAACTCGCTTATCGGCCACAACGGGGTAGCACTGGAGTCAGTGATATCCTGGCGCGCCGCTAAGCCGGCATTGGAGCCGGCCTGCAATTCCATGGCAAAGAAATCGATGGGCGTAACTGGGTTACCGGCCGGATTGAGCAGGGTGGTTACACTAGTGAAGTTGATATCATTGGTGCAAAATGCGGTTGAGTTTAGCTCAAAAGGTCGTGTGCAACCGGTAATCGTGATGACATCTTGAAGGCCCACGGGCGTATTGCTAGCTTTGTAGTCTATAGCGGTAATGCGGGCCGCGTCCGCATTGGTCAATGCCACGCTTAGGTTCAGCCCGGCGTAGCCATCAAACCAACCACCACTTTGAGAAAAACTATTATTTGAGTATACCTTACTCAAATTGGTCTCTATATTATCACGCAGGGCTTGGCCTGTGATATTTGCCGTAGCGAGATTATAGGGTACTGGGAAAAATCGGTAGACGTCTTCCAGGGTGATGTTACCCGTGGCGACCGTTTGGTCTTCGTATAGATCTCCCGCGCCTGGAATCGTCGCATCAAAACGAAAGCCCGGGGTTAGCGCGAGTTGGGTGCCATTGACGGCAATTAGCATGTCTGTCATCAAATTATTAAATGAGCTTTCTAATGAATGACGACGGCTGAGCAAGCGGGTCGTTGTGGTCAATACCGTATTAATCGGCATAGTTAATGTTTGTGCGCTAATTATCGGCATGGGATACGACATATTGACCGCTGCAGCGAGATAAGGGGCCCTGGCGGTATCCACTAAGGCCTTCATTGTTGCATCTTCAACAATAGTGGCTTCGATAGGAATGATCCTCCAGTTAAAACTATTGCCTGCCGCAGCTACAGTTATATCCATGCGACCCAAATAGGTGTCGTTACCGGCCTCTACCACGAGCGCGCCACTTGTGGACGTTAATGGTGTACTGGTCAACTCATGAGTATGGGCCGAGAAAAACACATCTACCGTACCCATCGCTATCGTATCGGCGAGACGTTTATCCTTGTGAATACCGAGCTCACTCATGACCAGCACGACATCGGCGGGCGGCACCTGTGCTCGCAGGTCGGCGGCTAGTTGCTCAATCAGAGCGATGTAGTCGGCCTCGGCCGTCAAAAAGGTCATACCTAAAGCAAGGCTCGGGTGCATGGTGGGCACGATATCGGAGGTAAGACCAATGATGCCGATATTTATGCCCGCAATGGGTAGGGTTACTGTCGCAGGTAAGAGGGTGGTTCCAGCGGCGTTAAGCGTGACATTAGCAGCCAGGTAGGTTGTTGTCGTCAGATCAGGTCCGATGATGGTATTGCCCGGTGTGGGTAGATTGCTGCCGGTAAATCGATTTCGTGTGACATTGGGGCCAAAGGCAAAATCCCAATTGCCAGGTACGCCGACATCAATGCCCAATGCCTCAACCGGTGCGACGATAGCGTTGCCTAGGGAGTAAAAGGCCTCTACACCACCATGATAGGTGTCACCGATATTCAAGAGCAGGTTATTGGGATTGTTTGCCCGGATCATATTGATTTCCGTCGCGATACGCGCCAAGCCACCGCGCTTAACCGCCACGGTGGTACCGTCGACATTTCGTTTTATATCGTCATGCGGTATTAAGTGGGCATGCAAATCGTTGAGGACGATCATGGATACAACGGTGCCTGCGGGGGCTGGGGCTGATACTACCACTGTCAGTGTGGCCGGCGTCGAGGCCAGGCCCGGAAGGTCAGTGACTGTAAAAGTGGTGGTGTAGGTGCCCGCCATCGAATAGCTTACATCACCTGGGGTTAACAGGATTGAAGTGGCGGGTGTGCCGCCTGCCAGCGCCCAGTCGAATGTCATGGAGTCGCCATTGACGTCTGTAGCCGTACCCGAGTAATTAATAATATCACCGACATTGATGTTAATCGTATTATTTAGATCCACCGTAGGCGTAGTTTGAATATTGCCGATAGGTGCTTGATTAACCGGCGGTGCCGGGTCGGTCACAGTGACCGAGGTTGATACGGCTAGCGATGCTACACCTAGATTATCGGTAACGGTTAGGCTGACTGAGTAAGTCCCCACAGTAGTGTAGGTTACGACGGGGTCGACGAGTATCGAGGTGACTGGCATGCCACTGGTCTGAAACTGCCAAGCATAAGACAGGGTGGTAGTGGCACTGGGGTTGGTGCTGTTACTGCCGATAAAAGTCACGGCTACTCCAGTAGATATTGGGCCTGCCGGTGGCGCGATGACCGCAACAGGTATCGGGGCACTAACTACGACATCTACACTAGTCATGGCCGAGGCCAACCCTAAGCTATCGGTGACCACTAAGGTAACTGTGTGTGTACCGACCGTATTGAAATTGACTAGACCGGGGTTTGCCTGCGTAAAGCCGGTTGGCGCACCGGTGGGGAATGTCCAAGCATAGCTTAGTGCTGCTGTGCTATCAGGATCGCTGCTGGTATCTCCGGTAAAATTGACGCTGTCGCCGACGACTATGTTTTGGGTAACGTCAGGCATTATTACCGCGATAGGCATCTGATTGACTGCCGGATCTGTGACGGTGACCATAATAGATGTCGTTGTGGATGCGAGCCCTAGACTGTCGGTGACAGTCAGGCCCACTGAATATGAACCTGCAGTGGTATAGGTCACACTGGGGTTCGCTATCGTCGGTGTTAGGGTCATGCCGCTGGTTTGTATTTGCCAGTTATAGGTCAATGGCGTATTACCATCGGGGTCGTTGCTGGTATCGCCGGTAAAGGTTACGGCGGCGCCGGTCTCTATTGGCGTAGTCGGTGGTACGATGACTGCGATCGGCATTTGATTGACTACGGGGTCCGTGACGGTGACCATAATAGATGACGTTGTGGATGCCAGTCCTAGACTGTCGGTGACGGTCAGGCTCACTGAATAGGTACCTGCAGTGGTATAGGTCACACTGGGGTTCGCTATCGTCGGTGTTAGGGTCATG
>JBGMRO010000123.1:7611-8910 GCA_048061555.1 Thiohalomonadales bacterium
CCGCTGGTTTGTATTTGCCAGTTATAGATCAACGGCGTATTGCCATCGGGGTCGTTGCTGGTATCGCCCATGAACATCACAGCGGCGCCGGTTTCGATTGGGGCCGTCGGCGGCACAATAACCGCAACCGGTATTTGATTCGCCGGTGGCGGAATCGTGGGGTCCATCACGGTTATCATCATGGTATCCGGCACGGAGGCCATGTTTTGACTGTTAGTGACGATCAGCGAGGCATTGAAAATGCCTGCGGTATTAAAGGTCACGGGTTCCATGATTAGTGTCGATGTACTTGGCGTACCACCTTCAAACTGCCACGCATAGGTTAACGTAAGATTGTTCGGATCACTGCTAGTACCTGCCATGAAATCCACAACATCTCCGATTTGGATCATCTGGCTGGTATTGATGGTTATAGCGGCGATTGGCGTGGGTGCTACCGGTGGCGTATTGCCCGGGTTACCACAACCGGCATCCGGGAGATCTGAAACCGTTGCGGCATCAAAATAACCTTCCATGCCGACCATATCGTCTACTACGACAGTAACTGCGCAGGGGATGTAGGCAAGATCAGCGAGTGCTATTTCGAAATTCCACTTGGATTTATCGGTATCTATATCACGACTACCGAGCGGTAGGTTGAGGTCGGCGCTATCATACAGATTGATAGTGACCATGTTCGAACTCGAACTACTGTCATCGAAGGCTTGCACTGCTGGGGGCGTGGGTGAAGGTGTTGGTGGCGTAAAGTCTGAGTTGTAGCGTCCGAGAACATGCAATATTTCTTTATCGGAATCCAACTCTGCCTCATTTATCGCAATCGCAGTCTTTTCTTCATCGAATGGAGTGACTTTCGTTGTTCCTTTATCGGCATTGGGGTCTGACGGCGTTGGGTCGCTACAGCCGATTAGTGAGAATATCAGCACCGTTGTTGCTAAGTACCTAATCAGCTTTGATATATAGTGTCTATCTCTGGCTGATTGATTTCCGATTAAAGCTGGAAAGATTGTATGCGAAGTTTCCATGCTGTCGCTTCCCCTGAAAGTTTGATTGTTATTAAAGAATCTCTAATACCGCATTACTATACATTAAATAACCAAGCAATATAAAATTTCGCCCCTTACTGAGGCGACCACGTAGAATCCCTACTTAAGGCTTCTACGTAAATTTCGTAATCAGTGGCCTGGAAAAATAACTGAGCATCGAGAACTGATGATTGATATAACCTATTCGTAACACAAAAAAACTAAAGCTAGAAATCTTAACCCGGAAAAATGGGGTATAAAATAGTTAACGAGCAAA
>JBGMRO010000124.1:0-5724 GCA_048061555.1 Thiohalomonadales bacterium
CGCCCACATTAAAGCAGGCGCAGACGATGCGGCCGGTGTCTTGTTGCGCTGCCGGGGGGGTGCCATGTAACAGACTGGCCCGTTCTTCGGGAGAAATATGTTCTTTTTGAAATAGACTGATTAACCAATCACGTGGCGGCAGGACATTCTCTGAATAAATAAAAATACAACTATCGAGGCGCTTATTGATAATACGCGCGGCGCGGTAGTGATTTTTCGCCTTGTCATAAAACTCTAACCAGTTTTCTTTTTCTTCAGGGTGGTCTAGTAAGCTATGTGCATGTTCGGACCAGTCTTCGGGAAGGACCTGCCCCGCGACTTCGTAACGCCAAAACCCCTTGCCACGTGAACGCGCCCAGTATGTTGCATATTTTAATACTGGTTTATGCCGCGAGATCAAAAAACCATACCAGTTGGCCGACCAGGGTTTTATGTTGACGATGCTGTGTTTAAACTCAGGTTGGCCCGATATTGGATCGATCTCCGATCTAATCAAACTGCCGACGCGTGCGTGACTGCCGAACTGCTGATTCCAATGCATAGGGACAAACACACTGCCCACTTGTTGTTTGTCACTAATACGTGCACGTACATAAATCGTTTTACCTAAGGGACTGCTGACCTCGACCAGCTCGGCCTCTTTTATCTCGCAGCGCCGCGCATCATACGGATGGATCTCGCAATAAGGCTCTATCGTGTGGGCAGAGAGTCGTGGCGACATACCGGTGCGCGTCATGGTATGCCATTGGTCACGCACTCGGCCGGTATTTAAGACAAAATCATATTCGTGATCGCATGCGTGGACGGGCGGGCGAGGTTCGATGGCAATAAATCGCGCCTTGTGGTCGGGCGTACTAAAGCGACCATCGGTAAACAGACGCGCACTGCCTTGTGGTGCCTGCGCAGTGATCGGCCATTGTTTCGGCTGCAAGGCATTGTATTCTCTGTCAGTAATCTCAGCCAACTCACTGATATTAAACAGGCGCTCATTATCATTTTCGAAGCCAGATAGTCGTGCGTGTTCTCGAAATATCTCCGCCGGCCGTGTATAGGCAAATGCCTCGGTGAAACCCATTTTCTTGGCGACCTCAGAGATGATCCACCAATCTGCCCGAGCCAATCCGGGTGACTGTAGAAAAGGTCTTTGGCGCGAAATACAGCGTTCGGAATTAGTCACGCTGCCATCTCGCTCGCCCCAAGTCAGTGCTGGCAGGCGTATATGGGCCAGCGTAGCCGTATCGGTTTCTCGCACGCAATCGGAAACGACCACTAAGTCGCATGCCGCCAGTGCCGCCTTGACCTTATCTGCATCGGGCAAGCTGACCACTGGATTGGTCGCAATGATCCAGACCGCCTTGATCTTGCCTTCTGCTATCGCGTCGAATAAGTCGATGGCCTTGCGGCCCTCTGCCAGTGCCATTCGCGGCGAGTTCCAGAACTGCTGCAAACGTTTCCGATGCACGGCATTGTCGATGTCCATGTGTGCCGCGAGCTGATTAGCCAACCCGCCGACCTCTCGTCCGCCCATGGCATTAGGTTGCCCGGTCAAGGAAAACGGCCCCATGCCCGCACGCCCGATACGCCCGGTATAGAGATGACAATTGATAATACTGTTTACCTTGTCGACGCCACTGCTGGATTGATTAATGCCCTGCGAGAATACCGTGACGGTTCTCTCGGTACGGGCAAACAGTCGATAAAATCGCTCGACTTGCTCTACGGGCAAGGCGCATTTTTCTGCGACGATTTGTATGCTCGCCGAGCTTTTCTTCGCGGCTACTAGCGCGGCGTTCAGACCGCTGGTAAAGTTTTGTGTAAACATCGCATTACATTCATCGGCTGCCTCCAGAAATACTAGCAGACCATTGAATAATACGCTGTCTGTACCCGGCCTCAAGGCAAGATGAAAATCTGCCAACGAACTCGTTTGCGTAATGCGAGGATCGATGTTCACCACCATCAAATCAGGATGGTCTTTTTTCGCCGCGACCATGCGCTGATACAAGACCGGGTGACACCAGGCGGTATTGCTACCGGTCAAGACGATGAGCTTGGCCCGTTCGAGGTCTTCATAGCAGCCCGGTACAATATCTTCACCGAAGGCGCGTTTATAACCCGCCACCGCGGAAGACATACAAAGTCGTGAATTGGTATCAATATTAGCGGAACCCATAAAACCCTTCATGAGTTTATTGGCGACATAATAGTCTTCGGTCAATAGTTGGCCTGAAACATAAAACGCCACCGCATCGGGGCCATGTTGCTCGATAATCTCTTCAAACCGACCGGCCACAGTCGCCAGTGCCTGCTCCCAGCTTACCTGCACACCCATGATCTCGGGATAAAGCAGTCGCTCATCCAGATAAACTGTCTCACCAAGGGCCGCACCTTTGGAGCACAGTCGCCCCCGGTTCGCTGGGTGGTCTGGGTCACCTTCGACCTCGACGACCCCATAGTCGTCCATGCGCGCGAGCACACCGCAGCCAACACCGCAATACGGGCAGGTCGTCTTGATAGGCGGGGCTTTTGGTTTTTCGGATGAGTGGGTAGGCATAGCTAATTATAAATGCTTTAGCTATTTAGGTCATAATATTTAATCTGGAACCGGAGCATAGTAGCCGACAAAGACGCATGCAAACGGGCAAGACATGCCTTGCGGCTACCACATGCGAATATAGGCGCGGCAGCAGGATAAACCAGCCGCCGTCCCATCATATCGAGAATTCTTACGCCTTAGTGGCCGATTCAACCATGCCCTTGAGTTCTCCATTTTGGTAGAGTTCGAGCGTGATATCGCAGCCACCGATTAATTCGCCCTTTATGTAGACTTGAGGGAAGGTCGGCCAATCTGCATAGCGTGGTAGATTCTGAAAGATTTCTTGGTCCTCCAGCACGTTGACGTGGGTGAATTCCTGACCACAGGCCTTTAAGGCCTCGGCCGTACGGCTAGAAAAGCCGCATTGAGGTAATTGTGGTGTACCTTTCATGAAAATGACCACATTATTGTTCTCTACCACTTCTTTTATTCTTTCCAATACGTCCATCGCTATATAACCTCTTGTTGAGTGAGCTAGTGCATGCAAAATGTCTAATATACGGCTATGAGACAATATCCGAGTAAAAAAGTCAACTACTACGATCGACATTGACCTGTAACCAATACTCCAGCAACGCCAGGTGCCACAATTTACTGCCCTGTAATTTGGTAAAGTATCGGTCGGGATGTAATAACAGCTTAGCAACATAGTCGCGATTATACAGGCCACGATTGATGCAGGCGCTTGATTTTAATACGTCGGACATAAATCCGAGAAATTCGCCGCGCACGTATTTTAGCGCCGGCATGGGGAAATATCCCTTGGGTCGGTCGATGACCTCATCGGGTATCAGGCCGCGCGAGATCCATTTTAGCGGGTTTTTACCACCGGATTTTAGCTTCAGCGCTGGCGGCATGGCCGCAGCGACCTCGACCAAGTGGTGATCCAAAAATGGCACTCGAGCCTCCAGGCCCCATGCCATGGTCATGTTGTCCACACGTTTTACCGGGTCATCGACAATCAAGGTCGTGACATCGGTATGTAAGACCCGATCCATAAAGGTCTGCCCACCCGACTGTGCCAACAATTCCTCTATCATCAAGCTGCTATAGTCTTCGCTGACAAACGGGCCCGCGAGCATACTACGCATCTCGGCGTGATCCCGGTCAAAATAGTGCCTCGCAAAGCGTTGCAAATCCGTGCCTTGCGCCTGTTGCATCTGTGGATACCAAAAATAACCACCAAATACTTCGTCGGCACCCTGGCCACTCTGCACTACCTTGACCTCCTTTGCCACCTGCTCAGACAACAGGTAAAAAGCCACCGCGTCCTGCGCCACCATGGGTTCTGACATATTCGCCACCGCCTCGGGCAGACGTTGCAGGACCTGGTTATTGGGGATCAACATCTTTTGGTGTTGGGTAGCGTAACGGGCCACGATCTGGTCGGAGTAATAAAACTCGTTGCCAGCCTCGTTATCGATGTCGTCGAAGCCGATCGAAAAGGTCCGTATATCACTGACCCCGGCCTCCGCCAGTAGAGCCACCAATAGGCTAGAATCCAATCCGCCGGATAATAGTACGCCGACCGGTACGTCGGCGATATTTTTACGCCGCTCGACCGCCTCTCGCAAGGCTGCATGTACCTCGTCTATCCACTCGACTTCATGTTTACAGTCGTCGCCGCGTGTCGCGTCTAGTTTCCAGTAACGTTGTTTTACCTGACTGCCCGTGAGTGACAGCTTCATCCAATGAGCGGGTTCTAGTTTTTCTATGCCCTTTAAAATTGTCAAAGGTGCCGGGATAACTGCGTGCAAGGTAAATTGATAATGCAACGCCTCGGGATTGATGTCTGTACAGGTATCATTGTTGAGCGCACCTGCGGCCAACAAGGCCTGGCTATTTGATGCAAAACGTATAAAGGCATCGCCCCGAGCAATATATAACGGCTTGATACCGAGGCGGTCTCGCGCCATAAATATCTCTTCTCGCGCCGGATCCCAAATCACAAATGCGAACATACCATGCAGGCGCGCCACGCACTGCTCACCCCATTGCGCATAGGCCTTGACGATGACCTCGGTATCACCCTGACTGCTAAATTGGTGACCTTTTTGCTGTAGTTCGGCGCGCAATTCGCGATAGTTATAAATCGCCCCATTAAAGACTAGGGCCAATTGGTGTTGCGCATCAAAAAAGGGCTGGTTAGACGAAGACGATAGGTCGATCACCGACAGTCGTCGATGTCCAAATGCCAGAGGACCATCGAAATAATCGCCTTCTGAATCCGGTCCCCGCCGCGCCAGGCGATCGGACATCGCCTTTATCGATCCAGGGGCAACCTTTTCGCCATCAAGACGCAGCTCACCACAAATTCCACACATGTATTGACTATCCTAAGAGTTGTCGCTGAAGTAGTACAAAAGCTGCACCCAAAACAAAATGGGATGCCTGTCACAGAAATGTGGGTCTAACGGAGGTTTTTCAAGTCAAGAGGTCAAGCCAGCCGATCGAGGGCGACTTGTAAGGCGACTTTTAGTTGTTTGCTTTCCGCGACGGTGATATTCAGGTCTCGAATCACACCATCGTTTATCGAATATATCCAACCGTGTACGGCCAATTTTTGGCCCCGTTCCCAGGCGTCTTGCACGATGGTCGTATTACTGACATTGACTACCTGTTCGATGACGTTTAGTTCACACAAGGTGCCGTGTTGCGCTTGCTCGGTGCGCATACGACGCAAGATATCTCTATACTTACTACGCACGTCTTTGACGTGCTGCAACCAGGCATCGACCAGGCCGTGTCGTTCGTTTTGCAGTGCCGCAGTAATGCCGCCACAGCCATAATGTCCGCACACGATAATATGTTCGACTTGCAATACGTCTACGGCATATTGCATAACCGACAGGCAATTTAGGTCAGTATGTATAACCAAATTGGCGACGTTTCGATGTACAAACAATTCGCCGGGCGCCAAACCGACGATTTCATTGGCGGGTACGCGACTATCTGAGCAACCAATCCAAAGATATTTGGGATGCTGCTGGCCAACCAGCTGCTTAAAGAAATTCTTATCCCGCTTGACGACGTCCTCTGCCCATTGTAGGTTTTTCTCAAATAGGGTGTCGATTTCATCCATAGTACGCATCAGTTTTCTGAGGTCGATGACGCATTAAACGTCATCG
>JBGMRO010000124.1:5824-8896 GCA_048061555.1 Thiohalomonadales bacterium
CGTTTACCCCAGGCACCTCCGCCTGCCGTCGCTATCGACAATACATCCCCTTTTCTGGCCATGAGGCTAATTTTTCCTGCGATAACACGGCCATTAAGTTTGTTTTCGCCACATAGTCCTGCCGCACCGCCAGCAAGCCCCCAAGGTGGATGCAACCTGCGTTCGGTCAATAGGGTCACGCTCGTATCCCGTAAAAAGACAAACTCTCGTAGGATACCATCACCACCATCGTATTGACCTTTTCCGCCTGAGCCACGCCTTACCGCGTAGCGTGATATGCGTAACGGATAGTTCATCTCCAATACCTCGATCGGTGTGTTTAGGGTATTAGTCATGTGGGTTTGTCGTGCGTCTAGACCATGGTACCGCGGGCTCGCGCCCATGCCGCCACCAATGGTTTCGTAATAACTCCAAGCCAGCGCACCCGTTTTCTCATCGGCCTGTGCACCCATGGCCAGGTTATTCATACTGCCATGACTAGCGGCGGCCAAGCGATCAGGTATGGCCTGCGCCAAGGCGCCCATCATGCAATCGACCACGCGGGTACTGGTTTCGACATTACCTGCCGCAACCGCAGCGGGTCGTCTGGCATTTAACAGACTTCCCTGTTCTGCAATAATTTTTATGCGTCGCAGGCTGCCATCACAATTGGGCGTATGGCTAGGCATGAGACATCGAAACACATAATAGACGGCGGCCGCCGCGACGGATAGTGGACAGTTTACGTTGCCTGTGGTTTGCTTTGCGGTACCGCTAAAATCGACCTCAATGTCATTATCTAAAACATTGATGCTGACACAAATTGCTATATCGAAATTACCCATGCCATCGTCATCCAACACGTCTGAAAAACGATAAGTGCCCACAGGTATGCTTGCTAGTGCAGATTTAGCTAGGCGTTCGGCGTAGTTATTAAGTTCTACTAAGCTATCTTGATAGACAGCGATACCCATCGATAGGACTAATTCCAGTATGCGTTTTACACCGCAACGGTTGGCACTCATTTGTGCGACAAAGTCCCCGTATAATTGGTCGGTATTCATCACGCCTGCGGTGATGGCGGCAAATTCGGCCTGCTGCACCTGCCCATTGCGCACAACAAAGGTCGGCGCGATGACCACACCTTCTTGCTCTAAACGACTAGAGATCGGCATAGACCCCGGCGTATCGGCACCAATATCGGCATGGTGTGCACGATTGACCGCAAAACCCAGTAAGCTGGATTGATAGAAGACAGGTGCCACTAGGGTGACATCGGGTAGATGTGTGCCACCCAAAAAAGGGTCGTTCAAAATCAGCATGTCACCTTCTGACCATTTTTGTTGCGCCACGATATCGCGCATCGCGTAGGCCATGCTACCCATATGCACCGGGATATGCGCAGCCTGGGCACACAAGGCCCCCTGTGCATCAAAAATAGCACAGGAATAATCCAGGCGATCTTTAATATTGGTCGAGAATGCGGTACGTTGTAATACCGCACCCATCTCATCACAACAGGCCTCGATGCGGCTCGCAAATAGGCTGAGTTCGATTACATTCATTATAATTATAGGGTCACCGATTATTTATCCTACGTGCCGATCCATCGCGATGATTGATATCAACGTCCGGGTCGTTTGAATTTCTTGCGCGCACGCTCGACTTTGGGCCTGATTACGCAGTCCTCAACATGATCGTTAATCAGTCCCATCGCTTGCATAAAGGCATACGCCGTAGTAGGTCCCAAAAATTTCCAGCCTCTTTTCTTCAGTTCCTTTGACAAGGCGATCGATGCCGCAGAAGTCGATTCGCTTTGCGGCCTTGCAACTTGCTTCGAGTCCGGTTCGTAACCCCAGACGAAGGCCGCCAGCGAACCTTCACATTTGACAAGTTCCTGGGTTCGTTTTGCATTATTGATGACCGATTCAATCTTGCCGCGGTGGCGCACGATCCCTTCGTCTTTGAGCAGACGATTGACGTCACGTTGGGTAAAATCCGCTATCCGATCGAAGTCGAATTCATGAAAGGCGGCTCGAAAATTTTCGCGCTTGACGAGGATAGTGCGCCAACTCAACCCGGATTGAAAACTCTCTAGGCTCAATTTCTCAAATAAACGCCGATCATCGGCAACCGGGAATCCCCACTCGGTATCGTGATAGTCGAGAAACTCCGGCGCAGCACTGCACCATTGACAACGTATTTTGCCGTCTGAACTCGTTATACCCTCGCTCATGTGCCGTCCTTTAGTGTCAAACTATAATTCCGAAAAATTAAAAACTCAGTCAAGCAAAAATTTTAACCGCTCATCGGCGCTAGATGGGGTGATTTCAAGAATTTCCGCGATTACCACATTTGCCGCGACAAATGGATCATTGTTCACCCTGTTTTGAAGTTCTGCCAATGTGGTACTATGCGCCACTATCCCCCCGCCCAAATTAGGCTGTAGACTCCCGACTAACAAAAAAACGCCGTCATCGATACCGCGTTTGATCCATTCATTGTGACCTTCCATAAATTGGCTAGCCTGGCCTTTGTTGTCAGAAAATTTAAGCAGTATGATAAACATCGAATTATTGACCTCAAGAAATTGGCGAACCGAATCTCTCCGGCCATTGTAATTGACTAATATTATATTGCCATATTAAATCACAGATCTCGAATTTACTAGTGCCTGATTGTAAAAACGAGGATGCAAAGCTGGCATTTCAGTACATACAATTTCCTGCTAGACTCAAGCTTTTGTACTTAATTAACATTCAAAAGCTCAACAAAGGAGTATTCAGTGCGCACGGACATATCCCTATTGCTACTTTGTATTACTGTAATTTTTTCTAGCACCACCTTTGCCGATGGTGAAAAGCTAAAAGACAAGCTTGCAGACGTACCTTTAACGATTACCGCTAATATAAAGGGCTGCAATGCAGATCTCCAAAAATTCTGCAAGGGTCTTGATCCCAGTAGCCAAAACGCGATGATGTGCATGGTAGCCTATGAAGAAAAATTATCAGAACAATGCAAACTCGGTATCGCTGAAGCCGCGGTCGCATTAAAAATGGGCACAGCTGCGCTCAATCATTCTATTGGCGCATG
>JBGMRO010000125.1:0-8815 GCA_048061555.1 Thiohalomonadales bacterium
TCGGTACGCCTTTTGGCCATGGATGGCCTTATGCTGCGAATGCATGGATGCATTAAGAGCAGTCGATCTTGAAGAAATATCCTCGTTTATGGACGAGCACTAACTAATACCCATCCATAACAGTATTGCGCAAATAATGCAGAGCTAGATATTATTAATAGATGTGTTCTATTTAGGTCCCGCTTTCTCATTGGCATACTTCCAAATATCCACATCCGCCCCTGTCTCGCGAATTTTTTCTGCCCGATCAGAAAGATAGCGCTGGAAACTTGCTTGTATTTTGTATTCTTGACTCAAGACGTAGTCAAATATTCCCATGGTATGAAATAACTTAAAAGTACCCTCTGACCGAATAATTTCTTCACCTGCAGGGTTAAATAAGACGATAGAGGGGGCGTAACTAATCGCTAACGCCTTGGCCCAATCTTGTGCCGTAGTTTTTTTACCCTGAGGTGTGGTTAGTGGTGTCTTGGACCACATATCGAGTTGGATAACATCAAATTGGGAAATTAATTTTCTCGCCTCCGGGTCGACTAAAACCTTTTTATGTAGTCTATCGCAGTCAGGGCAATCCTTTTGTTCAAAAAAGACGGCCACAGGACGGCTAGAACCCCCTTTAGTGCGATTGAGGTTAAAGGGAGGTTTACCGAAAAAGTCTTCGTTATGTAAAACTTTGCTCGAAGTTTGGCTCTTATAATTGGCTTTGACATAATTTCTAGCGGTGGTTTCTTTTTCCTTATGTAGTGCCGCAAAATTCAATTCTACTTCAAAGCGGTCGGGTGCACGGTAACCATTGATACGCTGTATCACCTTGGCCTTCTCGTCATAAAATAACAAGGTGGGTGTAAATTGAATCTTTAAGGCCTCTGCCAGGGTTTTTTCGGTGTAATGTTTATTATTGAAATACGTTACGTCACGATCTCCCCACATATTTAGGGCAATCACATCAAAATTATTTTGCATTATTTTTCTGATATGTTTTTGCGAAATATTTCTATCGACTAAGGCATTACAATATGGGCAGCCATCTTGATGAAAGAAAATGATTATCCGTTTGCCGGACTTTGAAGCCTCGACCAAATCTTCAGGAAAATCGAGGAAACTTTCTTTAAACCAGGCTGGATACTCGGTATCCATGCCACCCAAAAACTTTCCCTGCTTGGCTTTCTCACTAGCAAGGCTGTTTGTCGAAATGAAAGTCAGTAGGGGGAGTGTGACGAATAGGCAATAGCTTAGAAATTTAAACACACGAAAGTCCTGTCGATGATTGTAATTGTTCATAATATTAGCATTGCTAAGTCAGTATTAGAATAATTCTTTAAACAAAGTATGGGCTTCAGTAGTACTGATAAAAGTGATCTAGCTTTCAACCTGGATTCAATATGTCTCCAATAATATCGTATTACATTGATAAATAAAGAAAAAATTAGAATAACTAGGTAATGGCATTCGCCGGTGGAATTTTACACAAGTCATAATTAGACCCTATTATTACCAATAAGTTGAGTAGATTTACAACTGTTTACCCGTGTAACTAGAGCCAGTATAAGAAATCTGAGATATCTGTATCATTAAATTTTTAGGTGGCAGCTATTCAATCAAATTATGCAGATACTTAGAATATATTTGGCTCGGGTGCAAGGCAGTCTTGTCCGATAGTAAATCTATTTGACTACGACAGCTGCTACCCGTGGCGACAATTAAATCATTGTCGTTAGATGCAGATATAGCAGGTAGCAAATCGAGTTGAGCAATCTTGACGGATAGATCATAGTTTTCTTTTTGATATCCAAAATAACCCGCCATGCCACAACATCCGGTCTTGACGTGCTGAATGGAGCAATTAGGGAGTAATTTTAATGCCTGGATAGAATATTTTTCGCAATTATTTGCTTTTTGGTGACAATGCGTATGCAATATTATATTTCGATTTTTAAATGTACTACGGCTAAGCTTACTAACGAAGATTTGTTGGTTTTCGACAATAAATTCATCCAATAACATAATGCGGTCTCGAATTCCCGTAAACGCAGAATACCAAGAAGTACCTTTGCTAATTTCTACACATTCATTTCTAATCGCGAGTACTTCAGAGGGTTCCAGGCCGATAATAATGTCGTCAGGGCGAGCATTGAAACTTAACCAGGCGACCAATTCTTGTAGCTGCGCGCGGGCCTGTTCGAACCAACCCGCGCTGGTCAATATTTTTAGGGAGCTGATGGGGGAAGATAAGCGCACGTGGAAGCCCATTTTAGAAAGGACTTCTACTGCAGATTTACCGACATCTCGATCAAAATATTCACTAAAGATATCGTTAATTATAATTATTCGCTTCGATTGATCTTGAGTGTAGTTGAGTTTTTTAACTTCGACACTAAATCGAGTCGAACTAAATCTAGGAAAAGGGCGGTTTAGACTTGTCCCAAGTAAATTTTTTGAGAACGGCAGACCCGTGAGTGCATTACTTAACGATGGAAAGCGTGCTAGTAGATGGCAAATAGACGGAAAATTTTTAAATAGCATATTTTCCAACGATGATGCCTGAGAATTATTGGTGAAATGTCGCCATTGCATTTTTACCGATGCCATATCAATCTGAGTAGGACAGTCCGTGTGGCAGGCCCCACAGCCCAAACAATGCGCTAATGCTTTATCGATGGCGGCGTGATCGATAATTGTTTCATTATTATCCCCTAGTGTGAAAGATTGCCGTATTATATTTGCCCTGCCTCGGGTCGACAGTGCTTCATCGGGTACTGCTTTGTAGCTTGGGCACATATTTAATTCGGGAGACGTCTGCAGGCACACCGCAGCACCATGACAGCGTTTTACTGCATTGAGAATTTTAATGGTGTCGCCATCGCCGATATTCAACTTCGTATTGTCTATGACGGTTCGAATGTTTGAGAGATCAAGTTTTTCGGAAAAAATAGTATCCGGGTTAAACGTGTTATTTGGATCAAAGCATTTTTTAATGGAAAGGCAGGCGTCAATATATTTTTTATCTAATAGCGTTCGGATCGCCTTTGCCCGTACTCGACCATCGCCGTGTTTGGCGCTGATAGTGCCGCCATACTGCTTTACTAAGATGGCGACCTGGTTTTGGATCTCTTTGAGATATTCTCTATGTAGAGGCAGGGTCAGGTCCAATAGTGGTCGTATGTGGATTAAGCCGCGAGATACCGAGCCATAGAATACACAATTAATTCTCAACATGGACATGACGTCCTTGACCCGCTGAGTGAAATCAGTCAAATACTGCACGGGTACCGCCGTATCTTCAATGAAGGACTCCGCTTTGACATTATCGGCAGTGGAAAATAACATGCCTAAGCATGATCTACGGATACGCCAGGCGTGTTTTGTTTCTTCATTCAATAGGGTGATTGCATGAAGTTGTTCGAAATGATTTTCCAGGTTAGCGAGTATATCGTTGTTGTTCTTTTCAAGTTGATGCGGGTCGTCTCCCTGAATCTCTATGAGTAATATTGCCTGTGCTGTATGGTCGATCCAAAAATTGTCCGCGTGCATATTGTCATTTTCATAGGACAGATCAATAAGGTATTTGTCTAACAATTCTATAGTCGCCGTAGTTTGACTCAATATCAAAGGGACTGCGTTTAAGGCATCATAGATACTTAGGAAATGTACACATAACAGGTTACGGTGGGCGGGTTTGTGTCGCAGTGAAAGGGTAATCTCAGTAATCAATCCCAATGTTCCTTCACTGCCGCAAATCAATTGTGACATATTAAACGGGGCGCCAAGGCTTTGTGGGTCGGTGACGCGGTTTAACAATTTATGTAACCGGTAAGCCATATTATTAGGTATAGATTGCGTATACCAGGAAAGCGATTGTATATGCGTTCGTTGTTGTTTAACCTGATCAATGACCTCTTTATAGATCTGTGCTTCTAAAGACTCAGTAGAGAAAATATCATCGAGTTGTTGTTGTTCAATATCCGTAAATCGTACTAAGCTAGAATCTGCGAGCACCATTTCCACTTCATTGACATAATCGGATGTATCTCCATAGTTAGGGGCATTGGTTCCCCAGGCATTATTAGCTACCATACCGCCAATATTGCAGCGATTATCAGTAGAGGGGTTGGGTGGGAAAAAAAGTCCCAAAGGGGCAGCCATTCTATTGAGTGATTCTGCTATAACACCGGGCTGCACTGTCGCCGTCATAGTCGCAGGGTTGATGTTTACGATATGATCCATAAATCGTGACACATCGACCACGATTCCGTCGCCGATCGCTTGTCCTGCTAGGCTCGTCCCCGCGCCACGTGGAGTAATTGAAAGATTATTGGCGCTCGCGAATGCTACAATGCGTTTGCAATCATCGTTGCTTTTTGGAAACGCGACCGCCGAGGGTTTTATCTGGAATAGGGATGCATCAGTGGAATAGAGGCGTATTGTGGTATCGTCACAGGCAATGTAACCCTCCAACTGCGGATTGAGGTTGCTATACAATTTTTTCAATGACGTTGACATTTTATATGCTTGTAAAAAATACTCGCCAAATCAAAAAAATAAATGCAGCGCGACTTTTGGCCATGGATGGCCTTATGCTGCGAATGCACGGACGCATTAGAGCAGTTTTGGCCATGGACGCATTGGAGCCGTTGATCTTGGAAAAATATCCGCGTTTGTGGATGGGCACTAGATTCATCCCATTAATTCAGGTCAATGATAGGATTCTTGTTCGGTATCGATATTGAAAACGACAATGCCATTGCGACCGTTCTGCTTGGCGCGATATAATGACTCGTCTGCTATTTTGATCAGTGTTGTGACTTCAAAGCCTTGTTTCGGGATCACGCTGGCCCCACCAACACTAATGGATATACGATCGGTTCCATCGGGGCTTAAGTGATTTACTTTTAGTGCCCAAGTGGCATCTTTTATTTGATTGGCCAATTGACTCAAATTTTCGTATTCGACACCGGGTAAAATAACGGCAAATTCTTCGCCACCATAGCGGGCGACGACATCGCTGGCACGCTGAAATAAATCGTGTATGGTGGTCGCGATTTTCGTCAGACATTCGTCGCCGGCAAGGTGGCCATACGTATCGTTATAATTTTTAAAGAAATCAATATCACATAAAATGAGTGATATGCTGCTACTTTCTCGTATGGCTCTATTGATTTCACGTTTTAACACCTTGTCGAATACACGGCGATTTGCAATACCGGTTAAACCATCAATATTGGCCAGTTTCTCCAGCTGCTTGTTGGCATCGGATAACGCGGTGGTACGTTTCTCGACCTGGTCCTCTAAATGTTCCTTATACTCCTCCATGGCCTTCATAATACGTATTCGTTCCGAAATATCTCGCATAATGCCGGTATAATAGATGTTATTATCGTGTTCCATCTTATTCAGTGAAATATCCATCGGAAAAATGCTACCGTCTTTTTTTTGGCCGTCGACTTCTCGTAGAGTCCCTACGATAGCATTATTATGACTGACGTTGGCGTGGGCTAGATAGGTGTCATGTACATTTCGCATAGATTCTGGCATGAGTATGCTTATATTATTTCCCATTAACTCGGATTTACGATAACCAAATAGTTTTGCAGCTGCATGGTTGATGGATTGAATTATTCCCAATTTGTCGATGGTGACGATGCCATCTAGGGTATTGTCCAAAATTCGATCATACTGGTCTTGTAGCAAATTTTCCTTTGAGCGCAGACGTCGGTAGAAGCGAGAGTAGGTTACACTACCAAAAAATATCAGTATCAATCCAGAAAAAGTAGAAATGATGCCTGCCTTGATAAAGGGGGCTCGAATCTCTGATATTTCTATTTTTGCGACTACCCCGAGGTCAAAATGTCTGACAGGTTCAAATGCCGCTAACACCTTTACCCCTTTGTAGTCTTCTGCGATCATGACACCAGAATGTCCAGATAGTGCTCTTCGCATGGGTTGGGACAGATTAGATTTAAATAAGCTTTGATCTCGCGACGGCGTTCCTGGCGTGCGTTGGCTTATGTAATAGGTGATTTCATCTTCGGACCAGGCTGCTAACGTAAACTCACCTGTTTCTCCGATACCTGAAAAGGCCTCATTGGCTTCACGCAGGATCTCCATAGTCGTTGCGAATGCGTCATCTCGATTGATATAGAGACGTTTGTTATACGAAACCAGCGCATTAACTATTTCGGTTTGAGTTCGAGTGATTTCCTGCAGGCGCTCTGAATAGTTTTTAAATGTGGCTTGATACAACATCCAAAGCATAGAAATGGCGACACCGCCCGTTACCGCGGCGATGGTGCCCACTAATAATAAGATCGTTGCTTGATTTTTGTTAAACGGCATTATTATTGTTCTATCAAGAATTTATAGATCATTTTGTATATTATAGGCCCAATTGTGCAAACAAACTGCTATTTTAGCAGCAAATTTTGGGCCAGTATGCTGATTCATAACGATTTGCTTGATAATCAAGTGATTATTTATTGATCTTTAAACGATGTTACCGGGGTGGCATAACTATACGGAATAATCTACAGGGTGGCGCATTCTACTGAAATGCTCGTTGATTGTAGAAGTGGCAAGACTATATTTTAGTGTAGACTGGCCGCTTGCTAGCCAATTTCGTTATTGGGATTGTATTGCGGAATTTTTCTGTAAGTTGCTGAAATTATTAGTGTAAATGATTATTGAGTTGCTTAAATTCTTTACCGATTATAGAATGGCCAGTTGAAACGATCTTTTTGTCCTTGTAATGCCTGAAAACACAGTAGCAGCGGACAATCTTCATCTTTCAGCATACAACCATTTTGAGCTGAACATTGTAATTGAGTTTGCTCAGTTTCAATATTGTTTTCAATAAAGCTGCAATATACTACGGGGGACATATACATGGGCTTCTCTCTTTCATAATATAGATTCCTTGTCTTAGTTGCAGCGAGCTTTTTACATAGATGGGTTCATAAACGAGGCCGTTATATACCCAAAGCGTTTGAGATTTAGGTGTCTAGTGCCTGTCATATTTTATCCATAGCGAGGCGAAATGACGCGTATATAGTCGTCCTATTGCAAGGAATTTCAACGAAGCTATGAATAAAATAGGACGGCAATAAAGCCTAAATCTTAGACGCTTAGGGTATATTATAGGGAACTGAAGCAATTTATTCTTGATGCAAGTCAAAAAAATAGCAGCCTTGATACAGGCTACGAACAACTCAACTATTAATGCTTAGGACAAAATAGACCGCAGATGAATCAAAAATTTACGACCTCTGAAGTACGTGTTGCTTGTGAGAGCTGCTCTTTAAAAAATTTGTGTCTACCCTATGGATTGAATAATGATGACATGAATCGTTTAGATTTGATTATTAAACGACCAAAGCCGCTCGACAAAAATCAATATCTTTTTCAAGCGGGGCAGGCATTTCATTCTATATCTGTGGTTCGCTCTGGCTCATTAAAGACTTTTACGGTAGCACCGAATGGTGATCAACAAGTGACCGGGTTTCACCTACCGGGGGAGTTATTGGGTTTTGACGGGGTCAGTGACGATATTCATGTATGCAGTGCCAAGGCATTGGAAACCACGGCGGTCTGTAAACTACCTTTCGATAAATTAGAAGAAATCTGCAGTAAGATTCCGGGTCTGCAAAGGCAATTGCACCGTGTGATGAGCCGTGAACTGATTGAAGAACAAAAAATGTTGTTGCAGATAGGTAAAATGAATGCCGAACAACGTCTAGCGACATTTTTAGTGACCTACTCCATACGTTTAAAAAATCGCGGTTTTTCTGAAACAGAATTCAACCTAAGTATGAGTCGAACCGATATCGGTAATTATCTAGGCTTGGCGATCGAGACGATCAGCCGTCAATTTACATTATTTCAATCACACGAAATATTACATACCGAAAGAAAATTCGTGCGTATTTTAGACATACAAAAACTTAGACAATTGTCTGGATATGCCAATTGTGACTAAAGGTAGCGATAGTCACTTGGTCGGACCACTATTTTTCTCAATTAAAATTTTTTATTCCATTCCATTTCGTTTTCTTGATTTACATCAATAAAAATTCCTTTTTCCTCTGCTAGGCTTACCATATAGGGCTGAAATGAACTTGGATAAAGGCCGCCACCGTGTTGCCTGCGCCGGTTTTCATAGTGAAGTGTCAAAAACCCGTGAGTCTGTAACTTTATGGGGATAAAAGATAGTTATAGCTTTAGCTGACTAAGAATAAGACTGATTTTGAGAGTGAGCAACAAATGCTGAGTGAAAACGTAACCAAATATAGTCATATTATTCGTAAATATACTACCTCTGGTCCTCGTTATACGTCTTATCCTCCCGCTAATCATTTTACTTCCACGTTTCGCCTCCAGGACTACCTGCAAACTGCCAGGCATTCTAATGAGCGAGACAAAATATACGGCCAATTAAAACCGTTGTCCTTGTACCTCCATATTCCATTTTGTAATACGGTTTGCTATTACTGTGGTTGTAGCAAAATTGTGACCGGTGATCGTAGTAAAGCAGGGCCCTACCTAGATAGATTAAAAAAAGAAATTATTTTGCAAAGCAGGTTATTCGATGCGGCTCGACCTGTGGATCAGATCCATTTTGGTGGCGGTACACCGACATTTATCAATATGTCAGAGTTACGGGAATTAATGAAAGTGCTCGCCGAGAATTTCCGCCTCCACGACGATGGTAGTGGGGAGTATTCTATTGAACTTGATCCGCGCGACATTGAAGTCGAGGAGTTAGCGCAGCTAAAAGACATGGGTTTTAATCGACTGAGTTTCGGCATCCAGGACTTTAATGAGG
>JBGMRO010000126.1:0-8784 GCA_048061555.1 Thiohalomonadales bacterium
AGTAAAAATTTCGAATGTTGTACAATAACAAGGTATTTTACTAAGGATTTTAGTATTATTACTTATTGTTAACTGCCCATAGATAAGTCTTTCATCACCCCATTGACTTCTGACTCAATATCCTAGATGGTATAGGGAAAATGATTACTGGAGGTGGGTCGTGTCGCGTTTGTATAAGCCTAGGTTAAAAATATTTTCCGCAAGGGTTAGTCTCCTGCTAATTATTTCGCTGGCGATTATGATGTTAGGTAGTCCAATTTATGCGGCTAGTTCGGACAACATCTCCACTAAATTAAAAGAATTTGGCGATTATACCGTGCACTTCAATGCCTTTAGTAGCGATACGTTACAGCCTAAGATGGCGCAGGCCTACGGTATTACCCGCAGTAAAAATCGTGGAATATTATCCATATCAATATTAAAAAAATCAGGCGAACTCATTGGGACGCCCGTAAAGGCACAGATAACCGCCACGGCCAATAACCTAACGGGTCAAATGAAGGACATTCCCTTACGTGAAATTAACGATGCAGGCGCAATTTACTACGTCAGCGAATTTAGGGTATCACACAAAGAAATGTTGAATTTTACTGTCGAGGCCAAACCCGTTGGCAGCAACCAGCCGATGACCGTAAAGTTCCGGCAACAGTTTTACACTGATTAGTCACTCAAATTTCGGGGTTCAACAGTTTAACCATGCTGACTATTGGTGGATGCGCTTCGCATATCCTACCCTTCATCGCCACATCGACGCCCCCGTAGGGTGGATAAGCGAAGCGCATCCACCAATAGCAGCGTAGGCACGTTTTTTGTGCCCACATGAAATCCTAAATTTTATACTGCAAAATCAATGGAGAATGATCCGAAAAACGCTCGTCTTTGTAGATCGATGCATTTTTGACTTTTTCAGCAAGACCTGGGGTAATGATGTGATAGTCTATACGCCAACCGACATTATTGGCCCAGGCCTGTCCCCGGTTTGACCACCAGGTATATTGATGTTCCTCTTGGTTGACGACCCGAAATCCATCTACCCAGCCCACCTTATCGAACAATTGATCCAACCAGGCACGTTCCTCCGGCAAAAATCCGGAATTTTTTTGATTGCTACGCCAATTTTTTATATCGATTTTCTTGTGGGCGATATTCCAATCACCACAAATGATATATTCTCTACGTTTGCGTCGATACGATTTAAGGGTCGTATTAAAACGATCCATAAACGAGTATTTGACCTGTTGTCGCTCCTCCTTACTACTACCGGATGGCAAATACAGAGAAATTATACTGAGTTTGCCAAAATCGGCCTGTATAAACCGCCCTTCAGCATCCATGTCCGCGAAATCTTGGCCAAGGCCACGGGTAATCTTATCGGGTTTTTGCTTGGAATAAATAGCAACACCACTGTAGCCTTTTTTTTCGGCATCAAAATAGTAGCAGTGATATTTTTTTGGATAAAATAATTCATCGTCCAATTGATGTTCTTGCGCCTTAGTTTCTTGTATGCATATAACATCCGCATCGATCAGATCCAGCCAGTCGAAAAAACCTTTACGTTGTGCCGCCCGAATTCCATTTACATTGACTGAAATAACTGTAAGCATATTTTTCCAATTTAGAGTTGAGAGTGTATTGTGGTCGCTATAGTCATTGCTGACCGGGCTAACCAGAGCTTGCGTATTATGAAGGTTGTCGGCCTATCGGTGTTATACTGCGCTAGCGCTGAAATCGAACTCAGTGTGACGGAAACTCGCCAGTATTCCAAGTCCCCATTACGGAAATATACCCATCACGAATAGGTTTCCCTGCAAATTGCACGTCCTATTTCCTCCGTGGCCGGATTGCAATTCCTCACAATAGGTCGACTATTATTCGTCATCGCGCCTTGCCATGGAGTAAATATGACGCACCCTTTACTAGGGAAACCTATCCGTGATGGGTATACTAGAAAACTGAACACGACCTAGAGTTAAACCATGCAAAAATATCAATCAGAATTTATCCAATTTGCCATTCAAAAAGACGTCTTACGATTTGGTGAATTCACCTTAAAATCGGGTCGTATTAGCCCCTATTTTTTTAATAGTGGCCTATTTAACGACGGCGCGAGTATAGCGGCGCTCGGTAGATATTACGCGGCGGCGATCAGCCAATCGGGTTTGGATTTTGATATGATCTATGGACCGGCCTATAAAGGCATCCCGTTAGCAGCGGCCACCGCTATCGCACTCGCCGATCATCACGACCGAAACATACCCTATGCATTTAATCGCAAGGAAGCTAAAGACCACGGTGAAGGTGGCATCATCGTTGGTGCAGCCCTGCAGGGGCGTATTCTTATCATTGATGATGTAGTCTCCGCAGGTACCTCCGTGCGCGAATCCATCGATATCATCCAATCTGAAGCGGCCACCCCGGTGGGTGTCATTATCGCCTTGAATCGGCAGGAAGTAGGCTCTGGACAACGTTCGGCCATCCAAGAAATCGAGCAAGATTTACAGTTAGCCGTGACGAGTATCGTGAAATTAGAGCACATTATAGAGTTTTTGGACCATGATGCCGGTTTATTAGCGCATAAAGCCTCAATTGATCGTTATCGGAAACAATATGGCGAGACTTAAGTCATGTTCGGTCCTGCGATAAATAGTGTATTTCCAACCCTAAAATCGAGCGGCTAGCGCGCTTGCAAACGTGAATATGTACCAAAATTTCATGTCACGTACTACTGCCTATGTTAGTATTTTATTTATACAATCTTCGCAGTCACCCCGATACACAAAAAAATTATGTCCGAACACATAGACCGTTACAAAATAGTCAAAAAAATCAGTGAAACCGCCATTTCGGTAACCTACGAGGCGCATGACCCTGGCACTGGGCGCTATGTCGCCATTAAGCTGCTTAAAGTTATCGAAAATCCCGAGGTCGAAGAGGAGTTTATCAAGGAGACCCGGGTAGTGGGTCGCCTAACTCATCACAATATCGTTTCGATATACGACGTGGGTGAGCACGAAGGTCGTGCCTTTATAGCGATGGAGCTGTTGAAAGGACAGTCTTTGGCAGAATTAATGACCGGTGGAAAACAATTTTCCTGGTCATTGGTGGCAAATGTCGCGTCTCAATTAGCGTCTGCGCTGGAATATGCGCACAAACAAGGTGTGATACACGGCGACATTCGACCGGGTAACATTATCTGGAATCGCGAGGAAGACAAGCTGGTATTGACCGATTTTGGAAATGCGAAACAGATAAAACTACATGATACCGTGACCATAAATGTGGCTCAGGTCAACAAGTCTACGCCCTATTTATCCCCCGAGTTGATCTACAACCAGCAGGCAGACAATCGCTCAGATCTATTTTCTCTCGGTGTCGTACTGTACCAGATGTTGACAGGTTTCCCGCCCTTTTCAAGTGAAGATTTCAATGACTTAACCACCCAAATTACTAAGCGTGCGCACAAGGCTATATCGGTTAGTGTCACTCGGATACCCGAGCAATTTATCAAGATTATCGACAAATTATTATACAAAGAACCTGATGAGCGCTATCAATCTGCGAGTTTATTAATTCAAGATCTGAAATTATTACCCACCGATGTCGACGTGCCAAGCCCACATACAGGTAAACACGTCTTTAAAATAGCCGCCGCGTTTTTGATCATCGTCAGTGTAGGGGTTCTAGTATGGTTAACAATGGGTCAGGAACCTGAGCCGGTAACGGAAGTGAAAGAGGAAACGGTGCCTAGTATAACTCCGATTAAACCTCCGCCCGTGGTCGTGAAGGCCATCCCCGAAAAAATACAAATTAGTACGATGCAAGCCAGCATAAACGCCAAGTTAGCAAAATTCGAATGCGCCAGTTTACAGGCGAGTATGACGCGCAAACACGAGGTCAATATTAAAGGGCATGTCTCCTTAGAGGAGGATATGATCTCGTTGATGGATTTAATGGACAGTTTTCCAGGTTTGGCCAACGTAACATATGAAGTCACCGCCATCCAGTGGCCGTTTTGTGAGGTGGTTGCCATTTTATCGGCAGATGCCCATAGCAATGTTTCCAGTTCACGCGGGCTCAAGGTCACTAACAGTGTGGCAAATAGGCGAGAAAGCGGGGATAGGAAGTTGGTATTTGATATCATCAGCCCAGATTACGATGCCTTTTTATATGTAGATTATTTTCATTCGAATGGAAAAGTTTCGCATCTATATCAATCCCAGCGCAATAGCCAGGCGAAAACCAAGGCGGCGAGTAATTTGGAGATATCACACCCACTACCCGGGGGAAAAAATGCAGACCCCAGTGAGGGTCTACTGGTAGTACTGGCTACGTATAATCCCCTGCTATCCAAAAAACGCCCCGATACTGAACCCGCGCAGCAATATTTGACGGAATTACACCGCGAAGTTGTCGTCAACAAAGTAGAATTATCTGCGGCCTACTTGATGTTGGAGAATTTCTCAGGGTCCAATATTTAATCTAATATGAGTTCATTCTTATGAAATATAATCAAGCAATAAAATTATTTGTTAGTCAAAGAATTACGAACGTTGGTACACACAGTAAAAAGTTGCAGGCTGTACGACAACAGCCTGTTAAGAGCCGTGCATCATCATGGCGATTAATCCTATTGTTGGCTATTTTTATGGGCTTGTTTGCAGGCTGCCAATCCAGTGACATACTAATATTGAGCACCGACGGTACGGAGGATGATGCAGATAAATTACTCATTGTCGATTGTCTGCTACCCGGACAGATTAAAAGATTGGGTGCAGGTGCGACTTTTGTGACACCACGCCGACCCGCCAAATTGACCGCGCTCGAGTGCCAAGAACGCGGTGGAGAGTACGTCGCCTATGAACAGGCCAATTCCGCTTCGGCGTTGAAGGTGTGGTTAATGACGGCACAGGAGGGAAATCCTAAGGCCCAGACCTATGTGGGTGAAATATACGAAAAAGGATTTGGCATTCGTCCCGATTACAAGCTGGCAGCACTTTGGTATGAAAAGGCGGCCAAGCAAGGCAATGCCCGGGCAAAACTTAATTTGGGTTACCTGTATGAAAAGGGTTTAGGCGTAGTAAAAAATGTTCAGTTGGCCTTGAATCTCTATCGCCAAGCCTCGGGTCTGCAAGATACCGATATAGATTTTGAATCGGTGTTGGATGCAGAGACCGTCGACGATAGCGTCAGCCAACTCACTGAAATGAAAAATAATCTCCAGGTGGAAGAAAAACGCTTAGCAGATTTAAGCGCGTTACAGAATGTTACCCAGGAGAGTCTGCAGACGGAACAGCAATCGTTAGAGGATGAGGCACAGAGACTGGCACAGGAGCGCAACAAGATTGCCGAACAGCAAAAGCTGGCATCTGTGAGCGAACAGGAGATACGCCAGCGTGAAGAACAATTAGCAAAACGAAACAAGAAATTAAAACAAAAAGAGACGGCGCTCAAAAAACAAAAACAATTATTTGCCTTACCGCCTGCACAGCGCGTGGCGACAGTTTCGACACCGACGTTGGCGAGTCGTAGCAAGGTTAATGTTGCGGGCCCGAGCATACAATTGATACGGCCAAAGTTAGTAACCATGCGAGGTATTCCTGCGATCAGTGTGCGGCCAGAAAATAAGACACGAGAAATCGTCGGCCGGGTTAACGCGCCGGGAGGCTTAGAGTCTTTTTATGTCAATGGAAAATTGGAAAGTATAGATCCGCGTGGTCTATTTCGAGTACTGTTTCCGGTTAGCCAGAAACGCAACCCCATTAAAATTACCGCCGTGGACAGGTTCGGTAAGAGCGCAGACCTTGAATTCGAGTTAGTGCAAAGTTCGACACCTATTAAACAGGAAATTGCTGCTCCCGATATCGATGTGAGTTCTCTAAGCGGGGATTTTGGCAGATTCCATGCGCTGATTATCGGTAACAACAATTACACCCAATTCCCGGTATTGCAGACCGCAATCAATGATGCAAAAAGCGTTGCAGAGGTTTTATCCCGCCAGTATGGATTCAAGACAACGACGTTAATCAATGCTAATCGATTTATGATCTTGGCCTCGCTAAATAGGTTAAGCAAGCGACTGACGACCAAAGACAACTTGCTAATTTACTATGCCGGTCACGGGGAGCTGAGCGCAAACCGGGACGTCGGCTATTGGTTACCGGTGGATGCCGATAGAAATAATAAACGTAAATGGATACCGAATAGTGCTATTTCGGATCTATTGAGTTCTTTACCGGCGAAGCGGGTACTGGTCGTGGCCGATTCCTGTTATTCGGGCTCGTTGACACGCTCCTCGGTCGCCCAACAAAATACCTCACTGACATCAGAAGAGCGTTTGACCTGGTTGCGAGCGTTAGCCAAATCACGCGCTCGAATGGCATTGACCTCAGGGGGGTTACAGCCCGTGGTGGATTCTGGTGATAGCAAACACTCAATATTCGCAAACGCCCTGTTGGGAGCCTTGAAGAGTAGTCAGGGTGTTTTGGAGGGCCTACGACTCTTCAATTTATTGTCTGGAGAGGTGGTACTCAACGCAAGGGCGATGAACATAGAGCAAAATCCGGAATATGCGCCTATTCGTTACTCTGGGCATGAGTCGGGTGAGTTCTTTTTCTTAAAACGAAGTTAGTGCCCGCCCACAAACGGTCTATTTCACCAATCTCATCGTTGTGCCGGTTTTTTAAATGCTCACATATTAGTATATGCTGCGCTTTAAAAAATCGGTACGCCTTTTGGCCATGGATGGCCTTATGCTGTGAATGCATGGATGCATTTGAGCAGTCGATCTTGGAGAAATATCCTCGTTTGTGGACGGGCACTAGTTGGGTGCGGTTGGGTGGTGAGTTCATGCAGATTCGAGCTGATCATGATGCCAATGTGGGTTGCACGGACATTAGACTAAATGATGGGAAATGCACACTTTGTTAGGGACATCTATTCGTGATGGGTATACAAGCAGTCTTGTCCCGCTGTTGCTCATCGCGGTTTTGCTACTGTTGTCGGCTTGCGCGGCACAAACAAGGCTCGATGCCATTGCGGCTGATGCAGGTTTCGGTCGCAGCATCATCGACAGTGGTACATTTCGCCACCTTATCTATAGCCACAACATAGCCGCATCACAATACGACGTCTTGCACGTATATCTCGAAGGCGACGGCAACCCTTGGATACGTCCCAATATCATCGCGGTAGACCCAACGGGCCGTAAACCTTTGGCGATGCAACTGATGGCATTGGATAAGAACCCCAGCGTCTATATTGGTAGGCCTTGTTATCACGGATTTTACAAGGACAAGCCGTGCAATCCGAAACTTTGGACACATGCGCGGTATGCTCAGCCAGTGGTGACAAGCATGCGCAATGTGTTGCGCATGTTGATAAAACGCCTAGATGTAAAATCGCTATATTTAGTGGGTTATAGCGGTGGTGGCGTATTGGCTATGCTGTTGTCGGAAGAGATTCCGCAAGTAAAAAAGGTTATCACTATAGCGGCAAATTTAGATATCGAGGCCTGGGCCAGGTTGCACAATTATAGTCCGCTAGTGACATCATTAAATCCGGCAAAGCGACTGGAACACTACCAAAACTTAATACAACATCATCTTGCCGGTGGCTTGGATGAAAATGTACCACTACAGATAATACGGCAATTTGTCGACAGACAAGATGCAAGACGGGTGAAAATGACCCTCTATGACAAATTCAACCATAGTTGTTGCTGGGTTTCAGAATGGCCCAATATTGTTCCTGATTTAGAGAAATAATACGTCGTGAATACCGGATTATTCGTATACATGGCATTGACTGGGTTTAGCCTGAGTAACTTGATCTAGATCAATTACAATTAGCGACGGACTGCTAAACTATATCTAACTAAGGTACAAAAAGAAACCTGCAGGAATAGTACTTTGGCTGATGTGTAAAAACTAAATAAGGAGGTTTGCAGGGCCCTAGTAAATAGGACCAGCAAGGAATGAATAAAACGAAAGGTTAAATGTTATATGTGTAAAAATGTTAAATGTTTAAAAGTGTTGTAACCGTGGGTATCTTTTATAGAGTTAGCTTAACACAGACGATCGCATCAGTAGATTTACGCTGGTGAACATACCGACTAGAAGCTAAACTGACATTAGATATCCACGTCTTTAAATTACTTCCCCCCTCACTTCACTTCATCGCCGTATTCAGGATTAGCTGGGTACTTGTGATTCGATCAAGCCTCAATACCCCATTCACTTCCACTCCAACCTACGTGTGTGGTTATATTCAGTATTTGGAAAATTATCCGACGCGAATTTCGTATGAACACGGAACTCATTTCAAAGATCGTAGTACAAATCGAGATGAGACGATTTGCCTGGTGTACAAAAATGGAGGTTATACAATGAAACAGATAGCCGACTATTTTTGATTACATTGCTTGTGGATTAGTTGAATCGTTCGAAAGAGGGAAACAAGAAAGCTAAATACAAGATCTGATCACATGCCTCTGCAAACAAAATTTTAGTGCCTCAATCATATGATTAAAGTGCCAATCCTCCAGCCTTCGAATTCGGTATAAATCTCTGAGATCATTCTCCGATGTATTCGCAGAATGGTTCGTTAGAGGTAGTGAATAATGGGCCTTTGTGTAGGTCTCGACATATCTAAGCTATCATTGCCGGAGCCCTTGGAGACTCCGTACTTCTTTGTTATTTAGTAACTGCTCACCCTAGTTCACCTGAATCCGTACTGGGTACTGTAACGGTGGGATCGAGAAACAGCGCGAGGCTAAAGCCTCACCTC
>JBGMRO010000127.1:0-8766 GCA_048061555.1 Thiohalomonadales bacterium
AATACGTCCATTGATCCTTGGTTTTTGTATCAGATCGAAGATTTAATTAAAACCGAAACCGCCTTGTCCGGTGGTTCGCTGGAGGATCTAAACGAAGTCGACATGCGGCGGATTAAACGCAAGGGGTTTTCCGATCGATGTATCGCACGTATATATTCTGTGACAGAGTCTGTGGTGCGCAACCTACGTCATAAACTCAATGTTCGACCTGTCTATAAGCGTGTTGACACCTGTGCTGCTGAATTTGCCACCCATACGGCTTATCTTTACTCCAGTTACGAAGAAGAATGTGAGGCTATTCCCAGCTCGAATGAAAAAATAATGATATTGGGTGGGGGCCCCAATCGTATCGGGCAAGGTATTGAATTTGATTACTGTTGTGTGCATGCCGCCATGGCGCTGCGCGAAGATGGCTACGAAACCATTATGGTTAATTGCAATCCGGAAACAGTATCGACCGATTATGACACCTCGGACCGATTGTATTTTGAACCCCTGACATTAGAAGACGTATTGGAACTCATACACGTTGAAAAACCCAAGGGTATTATCGTGCAATATGGTGGTCAAACGCCGCTCAAGTTGGCCCGAGATCTGGAAGCCGCGGGCGCCCCCATCATTGGCACCAGCCCAGATTCAATCGATTTGGCAGAGGATCGTGAGCGGTTTCAACAATTGGTCCAAAAATTGGAACTATTGCAACCACCCAATTGCACTGTCACAAATGGCGAACAGGCGATACGTGCGGCAGAAAAAATCGGTTACCCGCTAGTTGTTAGGCCCTCTTATGTATTAGGTGGGCGTGCAATGGAGATCGTATTTAATGAGGAGGAGTTACATCGTTACATGGACGAGGCCGTGTCGGTGTCCAATGATTCACCCATATTATTAGACCGTTTTCTGGATGACGCCACCGAAGTTGATTTTGATTTAGTGTGTGATGGTGAAGCCGTGTTGACCGGGGGTATTATGGAGCACATCGAACAGGCCGGCGTGCACTCCGGTGACTCTGCTTGTTCTTTGCCGCCTTACAGTTTGTCGACTAAAATTCAAGATACACTGCGTGACCAGGCTAAAAAAATGGCCCTGGAGCTAGGCGTTGTGGGGCTCATGAATGCACAATTTGCTATAAAAGACGATACGGTATATGTCATCGAGGTAAATCCTCGTGCGTCCCGGACTGTGCCCTATGTATCCAAGGCCACGGGTATACCCTTGGCAAAGGTTGCGGCACGGTGTATGGTAGGAAAATCACTGGAACAGCAGGGTATACAATCGGAAGTCATACCTAAATATTTCTCCGTCAAAGAAGCTGTTTTTCCGTTTGCGAAATTCCCGGCCGCTGATACCATATTAGGGCCCGAAATGAAATCCACCGGAGAAGTCATGGGTATCGGCAGAGATTTTCCTGAGGCCTTCGCCAAGGCACAAGCGGCTGCAGGTGTGATTTTTCCTAAGTCAGGTACCGTGTTTATTAGTGTAAAAGATGCCGATAAAGCGGGTGCCGTCTCGGTGGCTCATAAAGTCTCTGCGCTGGGTTTTGATATCGTCGCGACTGACGGTACCGCCAATGCCTTGTTGGCAGCGGGGATCGATTGTAAGGCGGTAAAAAAAGTCGCCCAAGGTAGACCGCACGTGGTAGATATGATAAAAAACGGTGAAATAGATTTCATTATCAATACCACCGAAAATCGCAAGGCAATTAAAGACTCACGGACAATTCGTAGTAATGCCTTACAAAAAAACGTCATGTATACGACGACGATAGCGGGTGCAGAGGCAACCTGCTTAGCCATGAATATCTCAGATACAAACAATGTTAACCGATTGCAAGAACTGCATCAGGAGTTAGTGTCATGACGACAAAAGTTCCCATTACTGCACGGGGTGCCAAACTATTGCAGGAAGAATTAAAACATTTGAAATTTGAGGTTCGACCGCGAATTATCAAGGCGATCGCAGTGGCGCGTGAACACGGTGATTTAAAAGAGAATGCGGAATACCACGCAGCGCGTGAACAGCAAAGTTTCGCCGAGGGACGAATTGCCGATATCGAGGGAAAGCTCAGCAATGCAGAGGTCATTGATATCAGCAAGTTATCCGCCAATGGGCGTATCGTATTTGGTGCCACCGTAGATCTCGCTGATGAAGGCAATGGTGATAAGGTGACTTATCAGATCGTCGGTGAAGATGAAGCAGACATAAAAAAGGGTTTGGTATCAATTACTTCACCTATCGCCCGTGCGTTGATCGGCCAAGAAGAAGGAGAGGTGGTGGTAGTACGAGCACCCGGTGGTGAGCATCAATATGAAGTGATGGACGTTCGATATGATTAAGAAGAGTCATTGAGTAGATTCATGAATATACGTTTTATAACCGTTAGTGAAAGAATATTGTTAACGCTCTGGGTCGGGGGTTTATGGATCATCGGCTACATGGCGGTGCCCACATTATTCAGTTTTTTAGATGATCGGAAATTGGCGGGCAGTATCGCGGGCGAGATGTTTAGTTTTATGAACTATATTGGTCTAGTCTGTGGGATTGCATTATTTCTAAGTGTCATTATTCGAAATCGACGTTCCTGGCAGGTGTGGATAATATTCGCTATGCTGACTTTAGTCTCTGTTGGTGCTTATATCCTTCAGCCTACCATGCAAGAATTAAAGACTATCGGTATTGCTATCGGCAGCCCCGAAGCGGAGTATTTTAAACGTTTGCATATTATTTCTTCGATATTGTATCTAATCACCAGCTTAATGGGTTTGTCTCTCGTCGTCTTTGGCTTACACCGCCGCGCAGACATTGAATAAAAGCTCCGATTCCCGCACCAACGGAACGACGTCAAATTAACCTGGAAATGAGATTCTGGGAGGATGATCTTTTTTATTGGTCGGCCGATATATGGCGACCACATGACCAATAGCGACGACTAAATCTGCCTTCAATCGTTTACAGAGCGATAATGTTATGGTCTCTCTAGCAATTTTGTCGGGCGCACTAATTTTTATTTTCAAAAGCTCGTGATAGTCGAGGCTGCGGTCTAATTCATCGAATACGGCACTCGTTAGACCCGCATTACCGATGGTGACCACCGGTTTTCGATGGTGGGCCAGTTTTTTAAGGTGTTTTAGTTGTTTGTTGGTTACCATGAGCTTAAATTAGTGATTAGTCAAAAATAGGTAATAATCAGTGAAATTACCCAAGAAAAATGTTCGAGCCTTTTCAGTCAGCCCAAGTGTATTGAATCCCGTTAAACTTGAATTGGGCATAATTATTTTTGTGGCGCTAATGTTGTGGGCAGCGGTTAATGTTACCATAAATGACCCGTCGATACAGTTTGCCGTATTATTTTTATTTTCATTATCAGCGGCGAGTTGGATAATATTGCGCATAAAATATATTGTGAAAAATTTGTCTACTAAACAAAATACCCAAGGATAATCCTTTGCCTCCTTAAGTGTTCTTAAAGAAATTGTTATTAAAACAGGTTTGTTATATCAAGTTTGTTAAAACAAGTTTTTTAAAATAAGGCTCCCCATAAATTACTAACTTCCAATAAATGCGTCACGATGAACAAGAAGGGCACAAAAAAACCCCGCAGAGAGTGGGTTCGTCGGCATTTGAACGATAGTTATGTCAAGCAGGCTAGTCAGTCGGGTTACCGGTCGCGGGCGGTCTATAAATTACAGGAAATTCAGCAAAAGGATGCCATTCTTGTTCCAGGTAGCACGGTGGTCGATTTAGGTGCAGCACCGGGTAGCTGGTCTCAATATGCAAGTAAAGTCCTTGGCCCGGCAGGCCATGTGATTGCATTGGATATATTGCCCATGGAACCGATCACCGGCGTGATACAGGTACAGGGAGATTTTTCTGAACAGGCAGTGCTTGACAGATTGCTGGTGTCAATAAATGGTCGAAAAATTCGGCTTGTAATCTCTGATATGGCGCCCAATATAACGGGTATAAAGTCGGTAGATCAGGCGCATTCAGTTCAATTGGGTGAGCTGGCCCTCGATTTGGCGCATAAAGTGCTTGAGAAAGAAGGTGATCTATTGATAAAAGTGTTTCACGGGGAAGGTTTTGATGACCTATTACGGCAACTGCGGCAGGGTTTTAATAAAGTTCATATACGTAAACCCAAGGCCTCTAGGTCATCATCACGAGAAGTTTACCTGCTAGCGAGAAATTACCAGTAATAGACCATATACTGAGTTATGACGGGAAATTATTTAGTCGTTTAGGCGTGAGAGTCCAAGAACTACTTACGCAATTTAATCAATTGGTTGGTTCTGTAAACACGAAACGAAGTTAAATATATTGTTCTTTTTAGGTGAGGTAATCTTAGAAAGCTGAGCTATATAGTTGTTATTTCGCAAAATATACGGTAGAACTGTACAGGGTAGTGTAGGCGCGATTACTTAAGTGTGCGATTATCGTACAGAAAATGGCGTAATGTAGAATTTATTTATAATAGTGTTTTATATTTCAAAGTTTCTTTATTTAGTATGAGTGTAGAAAGGTCTGCAAGAAGGCCAAGTAACCTTTCATTCTGGATGAGAGGCTTAACAAGAGGCGAGTGATCTTGAACGATTTAGTAAAAAATTTATTGCTTTGGGTAGTTATTGCCATCGTGCTGGTGTCGGTATTCAATAAATTTGGGCCGCGACCAACGGCGTCAAAACCGATCGATTATTCTGATTTTATCGCCAATGTGAGAAATGGTGTGGTCGATAAAGTCTTAATAGAAGGGCGAAACATCCATGGTCTAGCCAATACAGGTGATCGTTTTGTGACCTATAGCCCAGGTGATCCGAAGTTGATCGATGATCTACTTGAAAATGGTGTAGGGGTAGAAGCTAAACCCCCTGAACAACAGGGTATCCTGACCCAAGTTTTTATTTCCTGGTTTCCTATGTTGTTGCTGATCGCAGTGTGGATATTTTTTATGCGGCAGATGCAGGGCGGTGGTGGCGGTCGCGGCGCGATGTCGTTTGGAAAAAGCAAGGCGCGCATGCTTGGTGAAGATCAAGTTAAGATCAATTTCTCTGATGTGGCCGGTATAGAAGAGGCCAAAGATGAAGTGGCTGAATTAGTCGAATTTTTGAGTGACCCCGGTAAATTTCAGAAATTAGGCGGAAAAATACCGCGTGGTGTGTTAATGGTAGGCTCACCGGGTACCGGTAAGACCTTGCTGGCGCGGGCGATAGCCGGTGAAGCCAAGGTACCATTTTTTACGATATCGGGCTCTGATTTTGTCGAAATGTTTGTCGGTGTAGGTGCCTCCCGTGTGCGTGATATGTTCGAACAGGCCAAAAAACATGCGCCTTGCATTATTTTTATCGATGAAATTGATGCGGTAGGTCGCCACCGCGGCGCGGGATTAGGCGGTGGTCACGATGAGCGAGAGCAGACATTAAACCAGCTCTTGGTCGAAATGGACGGTTTTGAGGGTAACGAAGGTGTGATTGTCATAGCCGCCACTAATCGTCCAGATGTCTTGGATCCCGCCTTGTTACGCCCGGGTCGATTTGATCGCCAAGTGGTTGTACCGCTGCCCGATGTACGGGGTCGTGAGCAAATCCTCAAAGTTCATATGCGTAAGGTGCCATTAGGGGATGACGTAAAACCCAGTATTATCGCACGGGGTACACCCGGTTTTTCTGGTGCTGATTTAGCCAATTTAGTCAATGAAGCCGCCTTGTTTGCCGCTCGGTCCGATATGCGTCTAGTCTCGATGGCAGAGTTTGAAAAGGCCAAAGACAAGATCATGATGGGTGCAGAACGCAAATCTATGGTGATGAGCGAAGAAGAAAAGAACTTGACTGCCTATCACGAAGCGGGTCACGCGATTGTTGGCCTGACGGTGCCTTCACACGACCCTGTTTACAAGGTCACGATAATTCCACGTGGCAGAGCCCTGGGTGTAACCATGTTTTTACCCGAGGAAGATCGTTACAGTTACAGTAAGGAACGATTAGAGAGCCAAATATCCAGTATGTATGGTGGCAGAATCGCAGAAGAGCTCATTTTTGGTGAAAATAAAGTCACCACCGGTGCGAGCAACGACATCCAGCGGGCGACAGAAATAGCGCGCAACATGGTGACAAAATGGGGCCTATCAGAAAAACTCGGTCCATTGAGTTATGATGAAGAAGAAGGAGAAATCTTTCTTGGACACTCAGTCACTCAGCACAAAAATGTATCCGGCAATACGGCTAACCTAATCGATACAGAAGTGCGTGCGATTATGGATCGAAACTATGCCCGTGCCCAACAAATACTGATCGACCATAAAGATAAATTAGTCGCCATGGCAGAGGCCTTAATGAAATTTGAAACTGTAGACCAAAAGCAGATAGGAGATATTATGGCTGGAAAACCTCCCCGGCCACCCGCTGATTGGCCTGATAGTGACAGCGGGCCTACAAATGACTCAGGTGAGGCGAAGAAGACGGAGTCGAAAGCCAAAACCGATAGTGATACTTCAAAACCTGATAAACCTATAGGTGGCCCTGCTGGCGAGCATTGAAACAGAAACGTGTGAATGCCGATTTCTTCGTTAGTTTCTAATAAACAAACGATTGATCTATCGATACCCGTAGTAATGGGTATACTGAACATGACCCCCGATTCCTTCTCGGACGGGGGTCTTTTTGTTGGTGGTGAGGGGGTATCTGTAGGGAAAGCCTTAGATCGAGCAAGGCAGATGGTTAAACAAGGTGCGCAAATTATCGATATCGGTGGTGAGTCAACTCGCCCCGATGCGCTAGCAGTGAGTGAGCAGCAAGAGCTAGACCGTGTTGTTCCCGTGATAGAGGCGATCCATGCCGAATTACCTTGTGTCATATCCATAGATAGTTCCAAAGCGGCGGTAATGGAAGCCGCGCTAGCAGCAGGTGCGGCATTCATCAATGACGTAAATGCACTGCGAGGCCCCGGTTGCTTGGACGTAGCGATAAAACACCAAGTACCTGTATGTTTGATGCATATGTGTGGCAAACCTCGATCTATGCAAGTCGCCCCGACATACCACGATGTGGTCGCAGAGGTACAACAGTTTTTATTACAACGATGCGAAGATTGCCTGCACGCAGGCCTAAAGGTTGAGAATATTATTATCGACCCAGGTTTTGGTTTTGGTAAATCTGTGCAACATAACTTATTATTAGTTAAACATCTGCAGGAATTTACGCGGCATGGCTATCCGGTCCTAGTCGGTATGTCGCGAAAGTCGACACTGGGTGCAATATTAGATAAACCGGTTCAAGAACGATTATTTGGGAGCCTTGCTATGGTGACACTGATGGCAGTAAAGGGAGCCCGTATATTTCGCGTACATGATGTGGCTGAAACGATCGATGTGCTTAAAATTTGTACGGCTGTTGCTAATAGTTAAGGGTAATTATAATGCGTAGAAAATATTTCGGTACTGATGGCATTCGAGGAAAAGTTGGCAGCGGTATAATCACGCCTGAATTTATTATGAAATTGGGCTGGGCGGTGGGTCGTGTATTGGCGAGTGGCAGTGAAGGCGCCGGCAAGGTTGTCATCGGTAAAGATACCCGTATATCGGGTTATATGTTTGAATCGGCACTAGAGGCGGGTCTATCCGCTGCAGGCATCGATATTTTACTCTTGGGTCCTATGCCTACCCCGGGCATAGCCTATCTTACACGAACTTTACATGCGCAGGCCGGGATAGTGATTAGCGCATCCCATAATGCCTATGAAGACAACGGAATAAAGTTCTTCTCTGCAGAAGGCGCGAAGCTCTCCGATGAAATTGAATTAGCGATCGAAGCTGAGATTGAAAAGGATATTCAATGTGTTGATTCCGCGTATCTGGGAAAGGCTGAACGAATAGGAGATGCCGCCGGACGTTACATCGAGTTTTGCAAGAGTACCGTACCACTCGGTATAAGTCTTAAAGGTATGAAAATTGTCATCGATTGCGCCAACGGCGCCACCTATTATGTCGCGCCAGCGGTGTTTGAAGAACTCGGGGCAGAGGTTATTACACTGAGTAATACACCGGATGGTCTCAATATCAACCGGGAATGTGGATCGACCAGTCCGGCGACGTTGAGACGCGTGGTCATCGAGCAATATGCAGATATCGGTATTGCCCTGGATGGAGACGGTGATCGTCTTATCATGGTCGATCATAACGGAGAGATTCTGGACGGTGATGAATTGCTCTATATCATTGCTTTATCACGATTAAAGGACGATGCCTTGCGTGGTACTGTCGTCGGTACGGTAATGAGTAATTTGGGTCTCGAGGTTGCGTTGAAGTCACTCGATATCGACTTTAAACGCGCCTTGGTCGGGGACAGATACGTCATGGAGATGTTAATGCAGGGTGGTTGGTGTTTAGGTGGAGAGAGTTCTGGGCATATAATCTGCCTGGATCGGACCACCACCGGTGATGGAATTGTGTCGGCGTTACAGGTATTGTTTGCTGTTAATCAACTGGGTCGAAAATTGAGCGAACTAAAGTCGGGCATGAAAAAATATCCGCAAACGCTGGTAAATGTGAAGGTCTCGGGTGACATTGATTTAGCTAAGCCAAGTATCTCTGATGCCGTTTCTACCGCTGAAAAACAACTTGGCGAGCGCGGCAGGGTATTGTTACGTGCGTCAGGGACTGAACCTCTGGTTCGAGTCATGGTCGAGGGCGAAGATGACCAGGAAGTCGAATTACTGACTCACGACATCGCACGAGTCGTGGAAAAATCTCTATCTGCTTGATTGTTATTGTATTAT
>JBGMRO010000128.1:0-8760 GCA_048061555.1 Thiohalomonadales bacterium
TATCTTAGAAACTAACGAAGTTACGATTCACTTCCACTCGCGCCTAGTTCTATCTTGAGTTCGGAGAATAGACTTTCACGACTCTGTTTATCTCGAAGTACTTTTTGTATCTGTTTTCGAAATGCTGGAATGTTCCCCAATGGTCCCTTGAGCGTAGTTAGAGATCGCCGAACCTCCAATAGTTTGTTTAGTTCAGGTATTTGGGTCGCGATGTAATCTGGTGAAAAATCTGCCAAATGTTTGATATTCAAGTTTACCGAAAGTTCTTCTGCATCTGTATCTAAGGTATTTTTAACTACCATGTCCAATTGAACATTTTTCGATGCTAATACATCATTGAAGTTATTTTTATTGATGCTAACGATAGAACGATCTTCCAAAGCCTCATCACTCTCTGTCAAGGTGTACTCACCTATCATAAGTAAACGTAGGGGTAACTCTTGCTCTTCTTGTGCATCGCCGGAGGCCGGCTTGAAAACTATGTTAATTCGTTCCTTTGGTGCTATTGATGACTCTTGAGACATTTTCTTCCCCTTAATTGATTGGCTATTGCATTATGCAAAGCTATTAATATTAATTTCAGAAGCAGCACAGGTATTTATACCCGCCAGATGAGTATACAAATCTTTACAGCATAGTTTGTCCACGGAAGACATCTCTTTATCACTTGGATATTTAGCAATTATGGCCTTAAGTTGCAGTTCGATTAACTGTGATGCTAATTTTGGTTCCCAGTTCGAGAACTCAATTTTTTTAACCAAAGACCATAAATAGTCAATTTGTGCTATAGCGAGATCAAACGCCTGGTATTGCATGCAATGATGTATCTGTGAAACTCGTAATTCGTATTCTTGGCGTAGGCCAATCATTGAAAATAATTCTCCCTGCCGACTATATAACTCCGAATTGAATTTCGATGCCGTAGCTTTTGATTTCACTATACTCGCAGTCGATCCTACTTCTGCGCTTGTAGGGTCATATTCAGTGTTATCGTTTTTTATGCTATCAGTAGCCAACAACAAGGAGGGCATTTTCTGGCATTCAACACCAAACATAAATTCCCCGTTGCGAAATTTTAATTCGCGCAGGCCGGGAAAACGATCAAGTAGGCTGCGCAGTGTAGAAATTATAGTGTTAATACAGAGTGTATATTGTGAGTCGCGTTTCTTAAGGGCATTTATGGTAAAAATATTGGCGTCCAACCACAATGGGAATCGGTCTAACATAGATTCTGCAATCAAAACAACCTGAATATCATCCGCGGCTTGTAGTGCAATATTGAGATATTTTTTATCAGCCTGACTGGGTGCCTTCAATTGAGTCTCATTAGAGATGTTTGACTCGGGCAACTGGCTCATTGTTATCCAAGCTGCAACTCGACGAAAATAATATGACGATGGTTCATGAATAGATTCTTTTAACTTATTGTCGGCCAATACCATTAATTGGGTACGACACACTCTCAATACCTCGTATTCGCCGAGATCATCGTCATTTTTCGATACCGCCGACAAGTCATTTTTTTGGGATAACGGAGTTTGTCTAGAGTGGTCTAGGTGTACTTTATCGACTGATACTTCGCCATTTTTCTCAACACCATCCGTGCGTTCCTGTAATTGTTCATCGGTAAGATTATCGAATTCATGCATTTCACTTTTTTGCTCAATATACTCACCGATCGCGACCTCATCCTCTGAAATCATATTAGATCGTATTTTTTCGACGATACCCATTGGTGCTAGAACATTGAATCCCAGTGCAGACGAACAACGATCGCAATAGCGTTCCAGCCAGACGATAATTTCATTGTGACCAGATTCATTGGAGACCCACTTTACTTTTTTACCTAGATATTTTTCTAATGACGAAAGAAACCAAGTAACAGATTTCTTACGTAAATTGGTTTTTAGGACCGAAGGTCGCATTTGCTTCGAATTGTTTTCAATAAATTGACAAAGAAATTCTAGCGAAGGTTGCAATCGAGTAACCCCATCAAGCTCTAGTGTGGCGATGACTAAATAGTGAGCGACGTTTAAATCCTTAACATGCTTACCAAGTAATTCTGTGCAGTCAACCTTAAGCCCGCTCCAAATAATCGGCTCAGGTATAGGTTGAGCCTGTTTTGATATCTCACTTTGTATGTTGGAATATAGATCCGAATAGCCTTCAAGTTCGGATTTATTTCCGGCGAAAGGTAAAACTAGTTTTTCATCAAACATAATAGTTATTTACCTTATAGTTATTGGATTTTTTGAATCAATGATGTATTCTGGAAATGAGACCTCACGTAATTTCGCCAAAGTTTCAAATACTAAGCCTTCCTTTATTCGATAACCCACTATAACTTTAGTTATGTCGTAGTCTTGCAAGAGTCCATTACTTACTTCTAGCTCGCGCACGGGAATGCTTCTCTGTCCAAATTGAAAATCTCTTCGAAAATCAAAGTAACTCCACTCGCCAGTATAACGCTTCGTTAAGGTCAACTTCCCAATCAGTATTTTGATAACAACACTGGTGCACTCTAGAGGATTCACCTCGATTGACTCTTCTACTTTGTAATTTTTGTTGGTAAGTAGGAGTGTTTGTGTCCCGCATTCGATGGTAAGGCGAGTCTGAAATGGTACTTCTTTACTGTCAGAATTTATACCGGTGGGTATCGCCTCAATGCTAACTTTAGCGATCGTGGTTTCTAAATTAGAGATACGATCTGCGATACCTAGCAAGTTCAGATATTGTGGTGTAAAATTGAATTGACGGGATAATATTTTCTCACTAGTAAATATTCCTAATCGATCCCGCGACACCGATGCCTTCAAGTAGTCCTGATAAAAAGACAAAAACTTGTTTTCTCTCGATAATTTTTTATACAAAGTTAACGGGGCTAATTGCCGATCATACTCGTTTTTATAGAGCTGAACCCATGATGACTGGATATACTTACTTGCTTGAATAAACAAGATGTGAACGACGTCCAACATTTGCGCCCTTAGGATATTGCAAACGAGCCAACGAATATCATTCCCTTCGCCGCCTGCCATCTTTCGTAGGATGATTAACAGTTCGTTGATCAAATCTGTTTTGCCTTCTTGCGCCGTTGTAACATTGCCTAGGTACGTTTCTAAAAGTTCAAACGAATCCTTAGGACGATGAGTTTTTCCGATGATATCAGACAGTAAAGAAGAATAGGTTTGATAGTCTACATTACGTTTATTTACCAATGCTTCATGGACGTTAAGAGTAACGTTATTCGACAACCCGTCTATAATCGCAATATATTTTCCCGCCTTATCAACTAAAGAAGGCAAACTGTCTACACTAGACCTAACCTCTTCCAGTGTACTTGTCCGAATCGTTCGCGCCATATCCAGGACATCTTGCAGCCAGCTCGGTACCCGTTCGCCATTGAGAACCATAGAATCTCTAACCGGCGTCAATTCTTCAAATGCACGCGCAAAAAGTTTGTTGTAAGGTGATTTTCCATTCTCCAAATAGGTTACAAACTTGACATTATCCAGACCACCCGACGATTGAAATCCGCGTGTGTAGAAGCTGAGATATTCCGCCCAAGCTGAGACGTAATTTACATTATATTGATCAAGAAAAGTCGTGTACAAATTATTTGATTCGACTACTATTGTACTAGCCACCCTTAGTTCAGAATTATCATCTTGAGTATCAGATTTATCGAAATCTCGAAGTGATGTCTCCATGTCCCCTATAATTGCCAACAGAGCGTCTCGACCATGCTTGCTATAGGCTAAATCCAACGATACGTTGTCCGCATCATCAATTTTCGCAAACCCTTCTGTTATACCTTGCAGACTGTATTCCGGTATCTTTTTGTCGTGTTCTATCGTCTCGGTCAACCAAGCCATGTCCATATTTTTACTCATAACAAGTTCGCGCAGCCTATACTGATCTCTGCCCTGCATTCTTGCTATTTCGTTTTCGTCAGTCTGCCATTTTAGGTACTTGAAGTAATTTTTTGACATAAACTCGGCCATCTTTATCGAGCTAACGTCGTTTAAATCGGGAATCGTAACCCTGTAATCTAACCTAGCTACCGCCGGTACTGGTGCAGTAGAAGGTAACGAGGCCCAATCGCTTTGCAGTAAACCAATACGATTATGTAAAAAATTCACATGTTGAAATACCAACCTAGCTTCCGGGACATCAGTTAATAAATCTAAGCTACTATCCAAATAGTTATCCGCTTTTGTAAGAATTTTTTTCTTAAAATCATGAGCGTAGCGCCGCTTTAATTTGTCCAACATGTGGTCTGTTTTTGTAAAACCAAAATTACTATTCCACCGTGCCTGCCTTTCATCGGCTAATTTCTCAATATAGATTCCGAGCTCATTCAAAGCTGAATAGGCATCGATATTCGCATGAGTATTGTTAGAATATGACGAGTCTATCGATCTAATGTGAATAAGATCCGACATATTCTGATACAAAGAGAAAGTCAACATTACAAATATTGTCGTAAACACAGACACCAAAATTCTTATGTTATTACGATACAATAATTTGCTCCAAACATTTTTTTTCATGAGTACGGGCTCTAGATAATCCAAAGCGGGTATCACCTGCGTATATAATTCATCACCGAATAATTCATGTCTAAATGTATGTTTACTAGATTCCTTTTCAGTATTCGTTCCCAATGACACATCTTGTTGAGAGCGTTCAGATGAATAGTTTGCGGTAAAATATAGACTACCGATTTGCTTACTGGAATCTGTTGAGATATCAGGTAACATCGATTCAAGAAACTGGGAAACCTTGCTTTTTGTCGCCTTAATTTTTTCTGGCGTAAAATGAATCAGGGACTGATCGACTACGACGTCCGTTGGATGTAGAGTCAATCTCAACAAATTAAGAGCTCGGTACATAGACGTATATGCGGTATCAACAAATTCTACCAGGCTTGCAAATTGATTCTTTCGATCGACACAATACCCAAAGGCACCTCCCGTATCCTTTAGGTCTAGGGCATTGAAAAACTGGTTTGTGTCCTTAATAACTTCTAAATTTGTAACCACGGTGTGTATAGGTAATTGTAGTTTTAACGCGGTTTGGGCAACGATAATCAATTTTTGTATGTTTTGTGCAAGCACCACCGGTACCTTTTCTTCCTTTTGTAATAGTTCTTCCAATTTAATAGAAACGATAATTGCCATAAATTTACAGTACTTTACATTCCCCCCAACTACTGTAATTAAGTTCTTTAACTTCTCAGCCCTTCTTTTGTCATTGAACATACTAAATTCTACATAGAGGTGGCCATTTATATCCCAATATTGGATATTAGATTCACTCGATAGCAAAGAGACTCCTTTTTTTAGGCAACTAGCCTTAGTCGTCGGTGCTTGTTGTAAAACTAAATATGTTTTTCTACTGTTAACACAGGAGTCTAATTTTTTAAGTGAGTCAATCACTGTACTCAATTGTCTAGCGTAGGTTCTACGCTCTCTATGACTAAACCAGAAATGGCGAACTAAACTGACAGGATCCGCTACCTCAATAGCTCTATTGACGCAACGACCGAATATACCCACATACGCTAGACTCTTGGCAATTAGGAATAGACTTATCGAAATAGTAAATAAAATTATTGGATAACTCCAATACGACCAATTGAAAACCCAAACCATTATGGCTACTAAAATTAATAATCCTAATACCAGTAAACTTATTGAGATAGTTTTTGTTATTCCACTTTTCATAATTGAAGACCCGACATACTAACAACGGTAAATGATGCGTTAAGTAGCATCGTATATCCTATGTAAACACAAGAGAGCAAAATCGCTGCGCCTAACCAAGAAAAGGCTAGTCCAGTATACTTTCTCTTATTGTAACTGCCCGTAAATATCGACCCCAAGTCTCTATTCTGTTTGCTAGGATAAGCATCACGAAATATTTTTGTGTTACCATTCTGAATACCATTCAATCCCAGCTTACCTATAGCCTCGTCGCGTAGAGAAATAACTTTGGTAAAATCTTCATACCTAGCGTATTTCCCTCTAAAGCCAATACTCATACAAAGAAGATAGACTTCTCGAACCACATTTCGTGACAAACCCAATTTTGACAACCGTTCATAAAACTCAACGCCGGCATTGCTAGTACCATAATATTTACTCTGTAGTAGATAGTTTTTCCATTCACCTTTATAGCGCCAGTCAATTGACATCAAATGTTCATCGACCCAGGCACAAACGGCGAAACGTGCGATATCGTATTCCCGAATATCGTTCCCTAAGGACAAAGAAATTTTTGCGCTATTACGAAATTTGGCATCAATTTTCTTTATAATTGACTGAATCTGCAGTTTTTCACCCGAACTATAAAGTTCATTGACGTACAACAGCACGTCGACAAAACAACGCACCAATTTACCTGACTGTTCACAATTAGTCATAGAGCGCCACCAACTTCATTTCTATCTCTTCAACGGGTGCGTTCAAGTAAATAGCGACGTTTCCATCCTGTTTGATCGTCTCCCAGACTAACCCCGATTTATTCAATTTGAAGTAGTAAATCCCTTTACGGTGTTCTAACCGGAAATCCGGTTCTTCTTGATATTCCAAATCCGAACTACTGATTGAACGTGAAATTAACAACGGCAAATTTTCTCGCGAGCTCAATTTTGTCAAACACTCAATAAGATGGACAATTTTTTCCTTAACCAACTTTGTACTAATCGCTAAATAGATGGTAGCGGAGTTATAATCTTCAGAGCTGTCTATTCGTGCGGAAAAATACGTGCCATCATACACCAGAGGTAATATAGTCTCTGGGGTGGATACTAATTCCCTAAGTAGTAAACTAATTTTTTTAAATGTAAACTTGAACACTTCAGCCAAGGAATCATGTCTAAACTTAATTGCCTGACCATCGTGCAGATGCGCCGTCTCGGCAGCGTGATTAATGTGAGAAAATGTCGATAATTCCGATATTAATTGTTGGAGGTAAAGGTATACGTCGTAAGGTTTACTGACGGGCTCAATAAGAGATTGCTGCAACAGTGGAAAATATCTATTTAGCGTTTGCAGTATCAATAGTGACTTAAATGCATTTACATCGTGTAATTTTTGATGAATTTGGCTATCAGCATATTGCGTTTTTAACTTTCGAATAGTTGAAGCTATTTGTGCAAGATTATCTTGTAATAAGTTAATCATTCGTTTCGAACTGGATATATGAATCAAAGCAGGTATGTATTCGGTAGAAACTCGAACATTCCCCGCCGTCTTTGTAAGCTCAGCTATTTTTACGAGATGGTAATTTTCCAAATTTTTAATTTCTGCCCCTACAATTATTTGGATTTGATAGTCAAGAAAAAGTAAATTGTGATACTTGTCATCGGAATATTGATCAGCAATATTGACACCGTTATCTGACAACATATAACGAGTGTGATTCAAGTTATTACTAACAGGATTAGAAATGTTACCAAATTTTCTACGGGCTTCCACCTCATTCAACGAGTACTCATTGTCGCAATTTGCTTCCGTCCTAACATTGCTTTTGCCCACTTCTTTTTTCTTTAACGCTAGATAGATCGACATAGATTTACCACTATCATCCCAAAGATCGGCTATATTGCGACGAGAAATTTTACAATTGCCAGGATATTGAATATGTGTCCCATCTTTAAATAGTAACTCTAAATCGACAATCTCGATAATTTCATTCGCGACCGAACTTTGCAAAATATTTAGCGACTTCACTCCCCATTGATAGGGTGCTTCATATTGAAATCGACTTTGAATCGTGTGTTGACAGTACTCATCAAGTTGCTGAAAATGTTGAGGTCTTAAAAACAGACCTTCATGCCAATATATGGGTTTACCTGCATGCATATAATTATCTCCAACTCATGTAGTTATATCGTAGAATCAATTTTTATAAAACAACTAGTCAATCCGCGAATCCAATGCGCCCGAGGTTTAAACGAACCAGAAGTTGTTTTGGTGAGACTTTTTTCCAATAAATATTTTCTTTATAGACATCTATGGAATAGAGTTTTGTTTGACTGCCTTTTTCATTTTTGTCATAAAAACCTGCAACGATCGCTAAGTATCTTCCCTTAGAAGTTCGATCAAATACGAGCTTTCTACTTTCACTAGGCTGAATGGATAGTATTTGTTTAGCCTGTACAGATTCATGTGACCAATTTCCTTCGAGTAGCGTACGTCTGTCGGAGTCATTTTGTATCATTGCTCTAAACATAGTCGGGCTATTTAATTCGTACATACTTAGATAGAGAGAATGTGCCTGACCATTATAATAATTTAATTGTTCTGTTGCCTTGATCTCGACACGAATACCATTATCTATGGTTCCTTCCACGAGTGATGGCTGGTTTGTACAAGCCGATGACAGCATTACCTGCAACAACACAACTGCAGCCACCTTGCTTACATTATGCGATATATAAAAACTATTACTCAGATACATATTTCATGATCTCCCGTCTATACATTTGTTTACAGTCTTGACTTAATAATCCTGTCTCGTGGTATTTCTTTACACGCAAAAGTTTTCTTTCGATGGGACTAACACATGGGAATTGGAATAGACGATGTAACCAATGCATAACTCTTGATCCTGGCGAAGTTTTTGGTTCTATTGCAGCTATTAATTTTTGCGCCACCTTATCAATGACTTTCTCCAATACTGTTTCAGAAGTCGAGAGATAGTCATGCAATCGATGTTGAAGTTTGTCTCTAACCTCATTGTGATCGTCAG
>JBGMRO010000129.1:0-8686 GCA_048061555.1 Thiohalomonadales bacterium
ACAGAGGAAATAGGACGTGCAATTTGCAGGAAAACCTATTCGTGATGGGTATAAGTACCGGTATTAGATAATGTCACCCAGGCATTGATCACATCCTGGCTAATCTTAAATATTCCAAATTTGTAATGCTTGAGTTCCTGTGCCGTCACGAATTTTAACTCCGCTATCTCATTATTCAATTTTATTTCTCCAGTTGCGCTCAACCAATAAGCCACGACGATCTGATTCATTTTTTCGAAGGGATAGCTCCCGATGTAGCTCACTATTTTTGAATCCAAACCCAACTCTTCCTTTACTTCTCGAATTGCGGCCTGTTCCAGCGTTTCATTAGATTCTACAAAACCGCTGATAAGTGAATAAATTTCGCTAGGCCATTTTGTGTTTGGCTCGTAGTGAGGTCGCGCCAAGATAAACCTGTTATCTATTTGCACTAAGGCGAGTACCACGCTGGTCGGATTATTCCAATGAATATACCCACACGACTCTAGCAAACAAACGCTACGTTGATGTTCATCGATTGTTTTCAAGCTAAGCGCTGAACGGCAATTTGGACAATATTTCATGATTTGTGATTCGTGACACTTGATTCGTGATATGCATGCGAGCATACCTAGTATGTCGACTTTTGGAAAGATAAAGAAGTCAGCATGAATACTATTACTTTTTATTCATATCTGTTCTATAATCTCTCGCCGCGAGGACTTTAACGAAGGTCTCTAACGGCTTTAGTTCGCTGTTGCTAATTTGAATCAAAGAAATATATTTATATGTTCTTTAGTCAGTAGTTAAGAAGTTCGCTACTGGTAAGTCGTATTGCGTTAATATCTGTAATTTCAAAGCGTAAATATAGCGTTATGTAGGATAATCCCCATTGAAACGGACGTGAATACTACAAAACCCTTGAATTACGCATGGAATTGGGACCGAACTATGCTCATGTAACTTGCAAATGCTAAAGGGTAAAATTTTTTTAACAATTAGACCAAAACTTTATGTAACTAAACGGAAAAATTCAGGGGACTTATAATGAAACTATCAACCACAAGAACACCCGCTGTCCGAAAAGTAATTATTGCGCTGTCATTTAGCTTTTTAACTGGCGTCATGGGTACCACCCAGGCTGCTGGAGGATTAAGTCCGGAAATTGAAAAAAAAATCGCCGAATATAAAAAGAAACTCGAATCATGGGGCAGTAACCAGGAAATCATAAAAGCGGTTGAACAAATGAATAAAAAACCGCCTAATATGGATAACGACAAATGGAAATCTTTAGCCAAAAATGACCCAGTCGTGCTTAAATATCAAAACAGTATGATCGGTAAACAATTGTCGAAATGGCAACAAGACAAATCTCTCGGAAAATTGTTTCTGCGCGATAACTTCGGAAACCTAGTCGCCGGTAGCAAAAAACCCGCAGTATTTAATATCGGCGATCGCAAGGCTTTCACGAAAGTCAGCGCGGAAAATTCCTGGCACTCAACAAAGGTAAAACCCGATCCCACTACTAATCAGAACGCTGTTCAGATCTCAATTCCCGTGATACAAAACGGTAAAAAAATTGGTGTGCTGCATACCGCACTGCTAGTCGAATAGCACAGCAATTGTAGAAATTTATCTGTGCAGCCCGGCTTTCACGATTCATAAATAGCGCTATTACTGTAATAAAAGCGTAGACGGCACGCCGGGCTGCATTTTCACCACTATTTACCGATTTCGACCTCTGCTCTACCCTCCCGTTGTTTCTAAAATTATTTTCCAAGCCTGCAATCAAAGCCCAAGTTCATTCGTCTATATAGTAACGACCGCCGGAAATTAATTTTCGAATAACCAGGAGCACACTATGAAGATCATTGGTTCACTTTTTGTTTTACTACTTCTGCTTGTTGTCACTGCAGTGCAGGCGGCTAACGACCCTTCGATTAAGGGACAACAACGCACGGATATCAAATCATCGATGAATCAACATATTATTGATAATAAAATAGCTGGAAAATACGTTGTATTTGATTCGCAAACCGGGGAAATAAAAAAATTGAAATTCAAAGAACTGCATGACGGTGTAGTTAAAAAAGGAAACTATTTTGTTAGCTGCGCAGATTTTATCGATAAAAGCGGTAAACTATATGACATCGATTTCCTTGTCGCAGCAACGGACAAAGGTCGATACAAAGTCCTTCAATCAATCGTCCATGCTGTAGATGGCAAAAAACGACAGTATCATATCGAAGGCTAGGAAATGGACCAAGAATCAAAACTTAAATAGTCTAACTTCAAGTATTTTATTTAATAATGAATTGTAAAGATTTGCTACAACACGGCTATCGATACGCCTATTCACTCACACACACTGCACACGATGCTGAAGATTTAGTACAAGAGGCGTGGGTAAAATTGATGTCTGCACGAGGCCATGTTGATAGCAAATCGCTATTATTCGTTACTATCAGAAATCTTTATATCGATCAGTACCGTCGCAATAATATTATCGTATTTGACTCTATGGAAAATATCCAGGAACCGGCTGCAGAAGAAAAAACGGCTCGATCTTTCGAGTTACACCGAGATCTAAATCACGCTTTTCAACAATTACGTATGGAAGAGAGCGAGGCAATATTCTTAAATGTTGTCATGGGATATAGCGCAGAGGAAATAGCGAAACTCACCAAGAAATCACGTAATACCGTATTAAGCTTGATCAGTCGAGGAAAAAAGAAATTGGCCGACTATTTGCGTACTAAAGATACTACCTCTAAAAATGCATTATTGTAGATACATCTTTTTAATAGACGCTTGTACCCTATGATTTACCCATATTTAATTACGCCGATTTTGGCCCAATCTGGCGATTCGAAATCAAGATTTTTGGTAACTAACTGCTGGTATTGAGACACATCATGAACGATCTCGAAAAAACAATTGTGGCGCACTACCACGAGAAGCACTTAACTGATACTGCATTGAATAGAATTATCGCCATGGGCGAAGCTACGCAAGATCAGCAGACTGGACATTCCCCCGCCGATACAGCCATGACGAAAAAACGAGCTCGTGGTTTTTTTAACGGGTGGCCGATGGCAAATTGGCAAGTATCTACGGCTCTATTCTCTACCGCCATTATTCTCGGAATAACATTCGGTATTGTTTTTGGACAAAATCAGCAGTCACACATCAGCGTGACTCAATTGGTGTTGGAGGAAATCGCCATGAATCACAATAAGCGCCTGTCGGTGGAATACCCAATAGCCGAATATGGATCGTTACGAACCGCTATGTCGAGATTGGATTTCGGACTTGAGCGGCCGAAATTATTGGCCGATAACTATCGGCTACTAGGCGGTCGATATTGCTCGATTCAGGGTAAAATTGCGGCACAACTCAAAGTCAAAGACACGAATAGCGGTGAAATAGCTACCTTATACATCACCCCGATGACTGAACGCCTTGCGACGGTTTCAGAGCAACAAGTCTTACAAGACGATGTCAATATCATACTGTGGAAAGCGGACAAGTTTTTTTATGGCTTAGCGACCACGCCAAAATAAGGGGCCTTGCTGGATCAATATCACTTCGCAGATTCTTGGCTCATTCTTGGTAAAAAAATAAAAAAGGAGTCGACCTATAAGCCGGGTTCTGTCGAGGACAGTCATTCATCTGGGATATGCGTCGCCGCATACCTCAAGCAACCTACCCGGGAACTCGTACGGACCGTACGGCCCACGCAAGGTGGATGTTCCCCTATTTGGTCTTGCTCCGGGTGGGGTTTACCATGCCGTCGAATGTTACCACCGACGCGGTGCGCTCTTACCACACCATTTCACCCTTACCTGATTGCTCAGGCGGTTTATTTTCTGCTGCACTGGCCGTAGGCTTTCGCCCCCCAGGCGTTACCTGGCACCCTGTCCTATGGAGCCCGGACTTTCCTCCCTACACTTAATTGTGTAGCGCGACTGCCCAGTCGACTCCCAAGCGTAAGTTACTTGATTATAGTAAGCTTTGGCAAGCCTTACTTTAGGTTAAACCTCGTAGTAAATGAATAGACACCGTATTTGCCAATATTTATGCATCGAAATTCTTGCTGTGAGAAGTACTCACTAGTGCCCGTCCATAAACGAGGATATTTTCCCAAGATCAAGGCGCACGAATTTTTTAAAGCGCAGCATAGGCTACTATGTGAGCATTTAAAAAATACGCGCAACGCAGATATTGGGGAATTAGACCGTTTATGGATGGGTACTAACTATAGATTGGCGTACTAATCTTTACCTTGTATTTCCAGGGCGCGCTGGTAAAGTCGATTTTTCTTGCCTCCGGTGATGGTCGCGGTAAGGGCAGCGGCTTTTTTTGTAGAAAGTTCCTGCAATATCAATTTCAGTATGCGGTCCTCTTCCACTTCGTCGACATTGCATACCTCACTGCAGCCTTCGAGTACGAGTACCATTTCGCCTTTAGCATGATTGGCGTCGCCCTGTAACCATTTGATCATATTTTCCAGGTTATCGAGATGTATGTGCTCATGCAATTTTGTCAGTTCTCGTGCCAAAACAAGCAATCTATCTGTGCCAAATATTTGGCACATATCCTCGACCGTTGTACGTACGCGATGAGGTGTTTCGTAGAACACCATCGTGCGTGTCTCTGTGCTTAAGGCCTGCAATTCAAGCCGCCTTGCATTGGACTTAGCCGGTAGAAATCCCTGAAAGCAAAACCGATCTGTCGGCAAACCCGCGGCGCTTAGGGCCGCAATGGCCGCATTGGATCCGGGTATGGGGATTATACGAAAACCGGCTGATCGCACCGCTTTAACGAGCGGGTAGCCCGGATCACAAATGAGTGGCGTACCTGCGTCTGATATCAAGGCAACGTCTTTCCCCTCAGACAATCGCCTGATTAGGCCACTAAGCGCTTGTTTTTCATTGTGCTCATGTACTGCCATACAGGCGGTAGATATGCCATAATGTTGTAGAAGTTTTTTGGAATGACGGGTATCCTCCGCCGCAATAATGTCTACGGCCGATAATATTTCGACGGCACGAAACGTGAAATCGTTTAAATTCCCGATGGGCGTTGCAACTATGTACAGAATACCCAGATTTGAATGTAGACTCATTTGCTATTCCATTGAACCTAAATTCATCAGTTGAACCATTTAATCGCTGGAAGGTATTATCTTTCGGCTTCTAATCATACGTAAAACAATGGTATATAGCATCGTCTTGACTCTAAATCGCCCTGATTTCAACCACAACATAAGCCAAAATAATGATTTGCTCAAATAACGAACAAATAGTGCGTAAAGTAAAGAATCCGAATGGCTCTAAGCCGCCAACGCGGAAGATCGCGCTAGCATGGACTAGGCGCTGTCTGCTGCTGCTTAGTGCTTTAGTGCTAAGTGCTTGCGGTACTACTCCAGAAAGACCTAGCTCGGCCAAACCTGCCGCAACTATACCACCGACACAACAAGCAAATAAAACCGCCTCGCAAATTAAAAGCGGTAGCCCACCGGCACGATTTCCGGCCCCAGGTGCCACGACCTCCGAGGCCCCACTAGAATTAACGCAATTTTCGGAAGTACCTCAGCAAGACCCAGCCAAGGATCTCATCGCCGAAGGACGTTACTTAGACGCTGCATTGCTGTTATCCGATATGGCCTATGTACTACCCGCACCCGCGAGACAAGATTATTTACTACGAGTCACCTCGTTATTACTGCAAGGAAACTACATACAACAAGCCGATCAAATTTTAAACAGCATTAACATAGAAAATTTACCGTTTAGCTACGTAGTACATAAATCGATCCTACAGTCAGAACTCGATTTAGCCAAGCAAAATCCAGTTGCGGCTTCAAAAAGCCTGGATAAAATCCAAGCCAACATCGCATCCGTTCCTAACAATAATCAAATCGAATACTATCGTGCACGCATAGATGTCAATTTGGGTCTCAGCGATTATATCGGATCTGCGCAAGCTCGCGCATCCTTGGATTATTTGCTGATTGACCCCGATGAGAAAATAGAAAACCAGGAAACCTTGTTACGCGACTTGCAAAATGTCTCTCCTCGCGAACTCGACCGTTACAAACGTGGCCCGGTAGACCCCATAATGTTAGGTTGGCTCGACCTCGCTAAGATCGCTCAACAATCTCAAAACGAAATTGAGGCTCAAGCACAAGTCGATACCTGGAGAATGCAACACCAAAATCATCCGGTACTGCCAACTATTATTAGCACGCTAGTCACAACGCAACCCGAGGCACTTGGTAGACCAACGCATATCGCCCTCATCCTGCCCATGTCAGGTAAATTCGCTAAGGCTGCCACGGCTATACGCGATGGCTTTCTCGCCGCCTATTATAGTAACGCCACTGAAAATCAATTTCACCCCAGGGTGAGCTTCTATGACGAGGGGGATGGCTCACAAATCAGTGCAATTTATCAGCGAGCAATTGACGAAGGTGCAGACTTTGTCGTAGGCCCATTGTCTAAAGGTAGCGTTACACTACTTGCAAACAGTGGCGTGGCCACGAATGGTGTGTTGACGTTAAACTATGGCGACGAAGAAAAAATAGAACGCGTCCCCGCAAATTTTTTTCAGATGAGCCTTTCTCCCGAACAGGAAGCAGTACATGTCGCCGAACATGCTTGGTTGGATGGCCATACTAACGCGGCGGCCATATACCCCAAGACATCCTGGGGCAGTCGAGTTTATGCCGCCTTTAGAGATCGCTGGGAAGAATTAGGAGGCATTGTAGTCACTAATCAGACCTATGATACTAAAAAAAGTGACTATAAAATTCCGATCAAACAATTGCTCAATCTAGATGAAAGCGACGCACGTTTTTCTACGATCCGTCGCACCGTAAAACAATCGCTTAAGTTCGAACCACGGCGCCGCAAAGATGTCGATTTTATTTTTATGGCCGCCTTTGCTAAACAAGGACGATTACTACGGCCACAATTGAAATTTCATCGAGCCACAGAGATACCTGTTTATGCGACCTCCCACGTCTATAGTGGCCGTCTTAAACCTCAGATGGACAGCGATATGAACGGGGTTAGATTCAGCGATATGCCTTGGACATTAAAAAACAACTCTCGTAATAATCGACTTAAAAAGGAAATCGCCAAGCTATGGCCAGCGCGAGGCCGTTTCACACGCCTATATGCCCTAGGCGTCGATGCCTATCAAATATTACCCGAACTCAATCGTATGCGCCGCAACCGCTTTGCAACTTATCAAGGAGAAACAGGCGTATTGTTCCTGGATGTTGCTAACCGTTTGCAACGCAAATTATTATGGGCACAGTTTAATCGGGGACGCCCTAAGATCCTGGCTGAATTTTAGCAAGACATCTTTGTCGGTCATACGGATGACTCAAGGTTCAACCACCCAGCAAGGACTCGATGCCGAATCACGGGTACTCAATTTTTTACAAAAAAAGGGATTACATCTCATTGAGAGAAATTTTCGCTGCAAATTAGGTGAGATCGACCTTATTATGCGCCACCAACGTGATGTCGCCTTTGTAGAAGTGCGCATGCGCAATAATACGAGTTTTGGTCATGCGGTGGAAACAATTACCCGCAATAAACAATTAAAGATTATTAGGGCCGCATCCTACTATCTTCAATTGAATCCTCGATTCGCACAGATGGGCTGTCGATTTGACGTGGTGTCGGTGACTAAGCGTATGGACCACGGTGAAAATTTCGACTGGATCGAAGATGCGTTTCAAACTACAGCATGGGTCTAGAATGATTTTGTTGAATAACAACACCCAGTTGAGCAAACACTTGCGCACCATTTATGCTGGCCTGTATTTGATCGCAACGGCATTAATGCTGATAAATTTATCGGGCTGTGCAGTAATCGCCATCAGTGCCGCAGGCGGTGCGTTAGTCGCGCATGATAAACGCTCCGCCCAAGCCATGCTCGATGATACACAGATAGAGATACACGCCTCGGATATACTTTATGGTGACCAAACCCTACAAAGAAAAATTCACGTCAATGTGACCAGTTACAACCGTGTCGTATTACTCACAGGGGAGATAATATCCGCTGAACTACAACAGAAAGTACTCGAGATGGTTAGTAATATTGATAAAGTGAAACAGGTACACAATGAATTACAGATCAAAAATTTAGCCTCTTTTTCAAATCGTAGTGGCGATACATGGCTAACATCAAAGGTCAAAACCAGTATGTTTGCCACCAAAGATTTTGACGCCAACCGAATCAAGGTTGTATCAGAGGCCGATTCAGTTTATCTAATGGGGATCGTTAACCGGCAGCAAGGAAACCTAGCTGCAAAAATAGCCAGTGAGGTCGGAGGCGTAAGACGAGTGGTTACTTTTTTTGAATATGTAGAAGACGAGCCGACCGAAAAACAAGGTGGTAGTTAAACCTAACACACCTGAAAAATACCATCATTTATAACAAAATCGTTGGAGACCGACATAACTACGATCCCCAACAACACACTATCTAATATACCTGTATCGGCCACCTAGGACACTAACTAGTTCTACTTTGTTACTTTAAATTTATTGAAATGAAATTACGCAATTGTGTCATTATTAGAGGTTCTGCATAATTAATTTAGATATCGGAACTACGTATAAGCGATGCGCAAGATCGCCGGCTATGGACTGGGTAACCCCAAATCTAGGCACGCGTAAATACA
>JBGMRO010000130.1:0-8661 GCA_048061555.1 Thiohalomonadales bacterium
GTGGATCGCGCCTGATGAGGCGTCACAGCAACGCCCACTGCAAGCCCATACAACCTCTGCGCCAACGTTGCCCACCATACAGGTTACTCAGTCAGAAAGTTGGGATATAGCCTGCATTAACGGCTAAGAGATTCGACTTTTCCCGCGATGGCATCTAGTGTAATATTGTCCATGCTTTCAATCGATTGTTTTGGTATTGAATGCCGTATTGATTCTCTGACCGATTATGCTGCGTGGATTGACTATCACTTCGGGGTTTCGTACAAATGGACCTTTTTACGCTGCGACCTGTACTAGAGCCGGTTTTTCTCCGGTACCGATGGGGCCATCTTCATCACTACGGCATACCCACGGCATGAATGCGATATCAAGATCCAGCCCTCCCTCCCGCGTCAATAAATTTGGCACTGAGAACGCTACTCGCGGTTTCATTGATTTAAGCCTGCCATCATCAAAATCATGCACATCAATATCAAGTGCGTTGCGATCCGTAACGGCCTCGATAGGCTCCAATGGATTACTGGTTAACTCGGCCATAACTCCCATAACTAAAGGCACCTGAACCTTTTTTTCTGAACCATAGCTTTCGACGTCATACTCAAATTGTACTCGTGGTGCTCGATTACGAGCAATAAATTTTTGACTACTTGATTTTGCCATGGTGTTATCTCCTAAGATTATTTTTTCGTAAAATACGTCGCTATGTATATACCCTTTAGTGAAGTTATTAACGCACTTCCTATAATCAACGCGGCAGGATTCATAATAACGACTAGATTTTTCGAACGTCGCCTCAAAATACTATTAATGTATATACAATAAATTTTTCGGCACGAAACGTCAATGATTAATTGATATTATTGTATATACTTTTACAATCTTCATATTTGATCGTCAATTTCGATCTATAGATTGATATATACAATATTATGTGAGTTGCGACTAAGAAGTGATCATAACTTGATGGCTAGCCGGATACACGGAGGTGATTTGTATGAAAGGAAACATTGACGGAAAATCTAAACCACAGGGAGGAGAGGTGAAATAAGGAATCAGGACCCAGTAAAGGAAGTTCACCTTATCCCAGGAAAACCAAAAATTGCATCTGAGGAAAACAAGACGGCTTAATTATTTATTTTGGGCGACTATTACCACTAAATTAGTCGTCCCCAGCAAATCCGGGGATTTACCTTAATTAATTCAGAGGCTATTCTTTGCACCCTGTAATCCTCTAGTATAAGGAAAACTCATCCTTAATGATTATTGCATGCCTGCTGTGGTCACTTTATATACGCCCTTGCCGTATATCCCTACATAGACGATGCTCGGGTCTATCGGATCTACCCTTAAACTCCTAACTGAAGTCCTAGCAAATAGGTCATTCAACAATGCCCACTCTTTGCCGCCATTTGTACTAATGTATAAACCACCAAAGAAGCATCCGTTGTATAAAATATTCGGGGATGATGGAGAAATCGCTAGAACCGGGATAATTGTAGGACAAGACTTTTTGTACTCGACCCAACTATCGCCTCGGTTGACACTCTTGAGCAAACCCGAACCCGTTTGCGCGTAAATTGTACGCGGTGTTTCTGAATCTAGTTTCACATCCAGAATAGAGAGGTTAGAAACACCACTATAGATGGCCCGCCACATTCCCCCTCCATTGACACTCTTGAATACACTGCCTGAGCTTAGTGTATAAAGAGTAGGTGGGGTGGTGGTAGGATCAATACGTATCGCGTAAATCGACGCATTATTAGCGCTCGTAAGACCAACTTTTATAGGCAGCCATGTCGCACCTGAGTCTGTGCTTCTAAAAACGCCACTTCCTGTTCCTACATAAACGGTACTTGGCGTCACAGGGTCTATGACTATTTCCGATACGCTCTCCTCATTTTCCAAACCCACGTTAGTGCGAATCCAATTCCCGCCGCCATCTTCGCTCTTGACCACACCGTAGCTATATCTCGCAGCGTAATAGATGCCTGGGGTTACCGGATCTATAGCCAATGACTTAATAATCAAGTTTTTCAAGTCACCATTGACGGAGGTCCAGTTCAATCCTTTATCCACAGACCGGAAAACACCGTTGTACCAAGTTCCAGCAAACAGGGTGGTAGGGGTAATGGGGTCAAATTGCAAAGTAGAAATGTGAATATTTGTTAGACCCGTAGATTGATCGGTCCATGTGTCACCGCCATTTATACTCCTGCTAATCCCTTGATTTGTTCCATAATAGAGATTGCCTGCGGATTTTGGATCTACACTGATTGCGTTAACTCGTAGAATCGTCACTGGACCCATACTCATTTCCGTCCAACTTGCGCCTGCAGTGATGCTTTTGTATATGCCGCATGCGGTAGTCGCTGGGCAGGCGGTCGTCAAATAAAACGTATTCGGCGCACCGGGGTCAATAATAAAATTATTTATATTCCGACTTGCCCAAACAGGATCGCTAATGTCTACCCATTTGCCGCCACTGTTGATACTTTTAAAGAGTCCATCACTTGTTGCCGCATAAAGGGTCGTTGGGCTTACAGGATCCAGACCCAGGGCGTTTATGCCCAGGTTGGTTAAACCCGTTTTAATCGCCACCCAAGTATCCCCGCCGTTATTGCTCTTATAGACGCCAGCAGTTTCCGTACCGGCGTAAAGGGTGGCCGGTGATGTCGATGGGTCAATAAGCAAATGATTTGTTGATTCATTAGAGGAGATAAGCGTATCGAGTACCTGCAGAGTCCAACTTTCGCCAGCATCCAAGCTCTTGTAGACACCTCCGTTAGTCCCAACATAGAGTATTTTAGAATCGCTTGGATCGATGCGCACAGCATTAGCGGCGGCACCTACGTGTCCAGAAATATCGACCCAGCTTTTACCACCGTCTATGCTTTTGGATAAGCCTGAACCGCCTGCATAGACTGTATCTGGGGTCCTCGAATCTATCGCGATATCGTAAACCCACTGGAATTCGATACCCGCGTTGACGGCGCTCCATGTCTCCCCCCCATTGACACTCTTATATACACCACCATTATCCAGCCCCGCATAGAGTATGGCCGAATCTGTCGGGTGGTAGGCTATCGATAAGACGACTCCTCCATATAAGCCGTTATTAATAGGCTGCCATGTGGTCTCTAAGATCGTAAGCGGGGTGCTAACGACCATATCGTCTAGGCTTACCTCTATATCTATCCTACCCGGGTAACCCGTTTGTGCCGTCACGGTTTCGACGGCGTCACCCGAAGCGAAGCTCACAGCTGCCGGCTGCGTGGCTGACCATGCAACTTGCGCAGTGATATCTGGCGTTGTCCCATCGGAATAATGGCCCATCACGGTATAGTCGATGCTATTTCCCGTTGATATGGTTTGGGCAGCAGAGGGTGTCAGCGTGATGTCTTGCAAGACTGCGGGGTCTATGCTGATCGTGGTCGAGCCAAAAAAATTGGGGCTGTCTGCGTCGGCTGCCGTGACGTTAATGGTCCCTGCCGTCGTCGCCGTAGGAGAGATAGTCAATAGGCCGTTATTATCGATACTACTGATGGCGGAATCTCCTACAGACCAGCTGTAGTTCCCCGACGCATTACCGGCTGCGGTCATTTGTAATGTCGTACCGATGGCTACTGACACAGTTTCGTCCACTGCGGCGACTTGTATTACCGGCTCTTCGACGATGAGTGTCGTCTGGGTGCTTTTGTCTCGAAACGATACTTTGATGACAGCTTCACCCACGAAACCCGGTTTTGATTGTACGGTACCACGGGGACCAGGAAAACTGATATTGATTGGGTCGTCCGTGGACCAGATCGCCTGACGCGTTATTTCCGCCGATGTTTGATTTGAAAACGCCGTGGTTACGTTATATATCTGGGAAGCGCCGGATACGATCGTCGTGCTGCTCGGGGTGATAGAAATGGAGAGAACTGCCGCATCGGTAATAATGATCGTCGCAGTGCCGACGCGGCCAGTGCTATCTTTCGCACTAACCAGGACCGTAGCCTCTTTCAGCCCAATAAAGTCACCATTTTCACTAATGGTTGCGTTGTTGTCGTCATCAACAGACCAGGTGAAGTTGCCTGAGCCGCCACGGGCTACTAAGCTAATCATTAACCCCGTGACCGTATTAAAACTTCCACTGCTGCTTATCGTAATTATATTTTTGTCTTTTTCGACAGCTTTATCTAGGGTTGATTCTCCACACGCCATGAGTATTAGGCCTATAGCGGTGACACAAATATATTTTAACCCGCTATCCATTTTTTTATTCCCTAACATCGTGTTGCCCCCTTCGCTGAAAATCCGTACTCGCGCGGTTTTTTCTCTGCACAATTTTTTCACTGTATTATTTTTTGAATTATTTGTACGTCAAAGATAGCGTATTTACCATCAAACGAACAAAATACAACCATGAGAATATTTTTGTATATACAATATAACATTTCACCGAGATTGTCCAATACGGCGCAACCACAACAAGCATTGATGGCACGCTGTTAACGACATCATCGCCAATATTTTTATCGATAGTGAGAAGAAGCAAATGTTAGCCTATAAATTCGAGCTTGAAGATCAAGAAGAAGCCCCGAAGGCGGGATGCGTGTCTTTTACTTGAATCCTGATATTACAAACTTTAACCGCGTGCCAGCGATTTAAAGGAGTGCCAAAGTGGAATTGGCCATTTGTAACTATTGTCTTGTTTTGGACTCAGAAAATAGAGTTAAAAAAAACAGCTGTTGTTTTTATAGCCAGTAATGTTGACATAAATACTACGATAGAACGACTAATAAGGATTCGTATAATTGGCTATTGCCATATTGAGTTAGGTGCAGCATACTCCAAAAAGATATAAGTGATAGCACAGAAATTTACGGCAAGGTCAGAAGTTATACCGGTGAGAGTTTCTGGGTTAGGGGCGTTTTATTGGCGGTGTTTTTTTGGCCCATTGAGAGGGTGTATGAATACGAGACTCAGAAAATTTAAACGATCAAACACATTTTTATATAGTAGTATTTTATTGATCATGAGTATTTCATATTGCGGAGCTGTATTGGCAGCCGAAGCGTGTCGTGGATCGGCCGATGGAGATGTTGGATACCTTTCAACCGATATTGTTCACTCGCCAAAAGGTATGCCGCTAGCGGCATGCGATCTGCGGTATCAATTTATAAAAGAAAGCAGCGCACACCCATCATACGCAAACGACCAATTTACGAATCTGACAAGCACCCGACGCACCGAAAAACGGCAATACAACCAGAACGGCCGCTTCATATTGCTGAGTGTACTGATCGCTAATGGTGATAACGATGATGATGGTGACGGGGTCTTGAACAAGGATGACAACTGTCTGACGATGGCCAATGCCGATCAAAGAGATACAGACATGGATGGTTACGGGAATAGGTGTGATGCAGACTTAACGAATGATAACGTAGTTGATATGAGAGATTTCATCCGTTTTAGGCCAGCATTTGGGCGCAGATTGGGAGACCCTTTGTATAACCCTGATGTCGATTTTAACGGTGACGGAGTGATTGACATTAGTGATTTTGCGATAATGCGGGACCAATTTGGGGAAACGCCAGGGCCTTCTGGTGTTCAATTTAGCACCTTGGGTAATACCGCTACGATACCAACGGCAATATAGAGGTCCACGGCGCTAGCTAAAAAGCTGGTGTCGGAGATCAATTGTTTCTAATATAAGTATTTTTTAGACCAAAAATCCCAGCGACTGCTGAGTTTTTTCTTGCACTCTATTCTTTGCGCCATGTAATCCTCTTGTGGAAGAAAAACCCACCCTGATGATTATTGTATACCTGCGGTAGTCACTTTATACACACCCACTTTATTTGTCCCCACATAGAGCACACTCGGGTCGAGTGGGGCTACGCTCATACTCGTTATTGGGAACTTAAAGAATGGGGTATGCAGGTCTGTCCATGTATTGCCTCCATTTATACTAATGGCAAAACTACCAAAATAGTTTCCTCGATAGAGTATATTCGGGGATGTAGGAGAAATTTCTAAAATTTCAAAAAAAGAAGAAGCCGTATATCCAGTATCGCTGACACTCCAGCTTTCGCCTCCGTTGACACTCTTGAATATGCCACGCCCAGATGTTTGCGCATAAACTGTAGTGGGTGTTTCTAAATCTAACCGTAGATCAGATACCTTAAGGTTTAAAATACCGATATTGATGACTCGCCAGCTCCCTCCCCCATCTATGCTCTTGAACACACCGTTTGATTCACTTCCCGCATAAACCGTTTCAGGGCTTGCAGGATCAATAAGTAAAGCGGTAATCGACCGCTTATTAGCACCCACCGTGATACCTGCGCTTTGCGAAAGCCAACTCACGCCGTTATCTATACTTTTAAAAACTCCGGTTTTTGCTCCCACATAGATTGTGCTTGGCGTATTGGAGTCTATGGCGATAACTGAAACTTGGCCCGCATTTTCCAAACCTACATCAGCGCGACTCCAGGTCCCTCCTCCGTCTGTGCTCTTAACCACGCTGTAACCATCCCCTACAGCATAGTAGGTATCAGGGGTTACAGGGTCTATTTCCAATGATTTGACGTTCATACTAGTCAAATCACCATTGATAGAAGTCCAGTTCAATCCTTTGTCGATAGATTTAAAAACACCGTTATACCGAGTCCCAGCAAATAGAGTTGTAGGGGTACTAGGATCAAATTGTAAGGTCGAAACATGAGTATTGGCGATTCCAACGTCTTGATGGGTCCAGTTCACACCGCCATCGATACTCCTGCGAATACCTTGATTTGTCAAAAAATAGAGCTTGCCTGCAGTGCTGGGGTCTACACTTATTTTGTTACTCCATCGACTAGGGACAGGGCCCATACTTATTTCGGTCCAACTTGTCCCAGCGTCGATACTTTTGTATATGCTACATTTAATCATCGTGCAGACTGTTGTTAAATAAAAAGTATTGGGCGCATTGGGGTCAATGGTAAAATTACTTATTGCTGAATTTATTAAAACCGGATCACTAATGCCGATCCAATTGACGCCGCCGTCGGTACTTTCAACCAATCCGTTCTCTGTTCCCGCATAAAGCGTCCCCGGGTTTATGGGATCCATGCTCAAGCTCAATGTGGTTATCATGGATGAGGATAAGCCCAGTACGGTTACCTCAGCCAATGGTGTTCCGTCTAGCTTACCCTTATATAATTTGCTTAACCCACTGACATATAGCGTGGCAGGTGTTGTTGATGAATCAATAAGCAAATCCTCTACAATCGGGTCTACTGCTAGCGAATCGGCAGCGTTTATTACCAGTCGATTCCAACTCTGTCCAGCATCGGAACTCTCGTATACTCCAGCATTGCTGCCAACGAACACAGCAGAATTGACAGGATTAAGGCGTACTGCAGTATAAGATAAAGTCGGAGTTATCGTTGTCGTCGTATTGACCCAGGTTTTACCACCATCTATGCTATTGTATACAGCGCCGCTAGTCACTGCATAGACCGTAGTAGACGAGGTGTCGGAGACTATCGCTAAAGAGTAAACCGACTCGAATTCTATGCCGACATTGAACGCGTTCCACGTCGCCCCCCCATCAATACTCTTATAGACACCACCAAAGGCTACTCCCACATAGAGTATGGCCGAATCTGTTGGGTGGTAGGCTATCGAAATAACGTTGCCACCATTCAAACCCGTATTCATAGGTTCCCACATAGTCTGCAATATCGTCAGAGTACTGCTGATTACGACATCGGCTAAGCTTGTCTCTATATCGACCCTACCCGGGAAACCGGCTTGCGCAGTCACGGTTCCGATGGATTCACCAGAGCCAAATATCACCGCATCCGGTTTATTGGATGACCACGCAACCTGGTCGGTGATATCTCCAGATGTCTGGTTAGAATAATTTCCAAGCACGCTATATTGAATACTATTTCCCGTTGAAACCACTTGTTTGGTAGAGGGCGTCATAACGATACTTTGCAGTACCGCCGGGTCGATACTGATCGTAATCGTACCGGAACAATTAGGGTTGTCTACATCAGCGGCTGTTACTTTAACGATTTCTGATGTAGTCGCTGTGGGAAGAATGCTCAATAGACCGGTATTATCTATACTGCTGATGGTTGAATCCCCCACGGACCAACTATAGTTCCCTGAGACATTTTCGCAGTTCCTTGAGACATTTCCGCTCGCAGCCATTTGCAATGTCGTACCAATGGCTACCGACGTAGCATCGTCCACCGCGGAGACGAATATCTTCGGTGCTTCGACGGTAAGTATTGTCGTGGCAGTTTTATCACGAAACGACACCGTGATGACAGATTCACCTACGAAACCTCGTTTTGATTTTACCGTACCACTGGGATCGGGAAAGCTTATATTGGCCGGGTCGTCCGTAACCCAGCTTGCCTGACGTGTGATATCCGCCGAGGTTTTATTCGACAACGCCGTTGTTACGGTATATGTCGTAGCATCCCCAGATACTATTGTCGCGCTACGCGGAGTAATAGAGATGGATAGGACTTCCTCATCAGTAATGACAATCGTTGCGCCCCCAATACGACCTTTGCTATCTTCTGCGGTAACCTTAACCGTAGCCTCTTTTAGCCCGATAAAGTCTCCGTTTTCTCTAACCGTTGCATTGCTCTCGTCATCGACAGACCA
>JBGMRO010000131.1:0-8621 GCA_048061555.1 Thiohalomonadales bacterium
CGCTGCATAGCCATTCTGCCACTCAGCCATATTTTTTTGTGTAAAAAAACATCAACCACACTACCAAAAACCAATTATATTCAACTATGAGACCAATCGGATTCGCATTTGTTACGCTATCCTGTTGATATTATAGTCATTTTTCTTTCCGATCGCCATCGTCGCTATGGAAGGAAGGCGGCATTATATAAACCGTAGCTGGGCTTGTCTATAACGATACGCTTTATTACGTAGGATTGGGGTGTAAAGTGATTTGGAGCGGGAAACGAGATTCGAACTCGCGACCCCAACCTTGGCTAGGTTTTACCAAATAATTATATCTTATTGTCTAAATGGTACTTTATAAACTTTCAATTAGGTCTTGCCGCTCCCCTTCCTCCTTCCCTGCACTTAAATTTTTTTGTCAGGACAATTTTGTGACAACTCCTAAGAGTAGGTAGGCCGACAATGCAATTAGATTAAAACTCCAATCGCACACCTGTCGATAAATTATAGTCACTAAAGTCTTTTTGGCCTAAAGTGGTATCAGCATTAACAAATATCGTTCCACCACCAGTATATATCCAGGATACGCCCAAGTTTACTTTAAAGTAATCCGTTTCGGGATTATCAGTATTGAAAACTATTGGAGTATTGCTAGGATCGCCAAAAAATATCGCTTCTATCTTGTTGGGTTGGTCATCGAAATCATGTTTCCACGCAACACCCCATTGAGGAATTAACACACCACTGCGAAAACTTTTTGCATAACTCATTTGTATATCAATAGTTGCTAAAAGAATATCTTGCTCACGTTCGCTAACTAGTAAATTCGCACCACCGGCTCCAGACTCAGCATATCCATCGAAGGTGGATTTGATATAGTCAGCGCTACTCGACAAATTTAACCTAAATCCAGACTGAAAATAAAATTCATAGCCCACGCCGAGGCTGAAAGAAAGCACACTATTTTCAGTTTCACCCTTTGCAGTGAGGCTGTTAGTCATTCCTTGAACGTCATAGTCAATTATTCGATTAGATTCAAAAATATTTTGGTAACGGGCGAGTATAGACTCTACATAAAAGGATTGACTGGCAAAATAGGTGGCGTAAGCAATAATGCTGCCCCCGTCGACCGATAGATCACCTTTTGCGTTATCGATATCCATATCTGACGTATTAAAACCAAACGCTCCTCCGATCACAGAATTATTACCAACGCGATAATCTAATCCCACGTTTAAGCCGTAGGTAGAAAACTTATAGCCATCAACGTTTTCTGATTCGTCATGTTTTCCGCCACCGACATTGCCACCAAAAAATATTCCCCAGGGAGAACTTTTTAATGAGTCCGCTGAGGCACCGCCGCCGCGGAAACTTTGTTGTTTAGCGCCACTATTATCGGGAAGTTTTTCAAACAAAGACGCCATGTTAAAACTTTTTTGTTCGCTCATCCTCAATGAAAATCGTGTTACATCTATTCCCTGTGTACCTTGGCGCAATGCAGCCAACCGTTTTCTAACATTGTCGATTTGATTTGCCGCGATAGTGGCAGACAAATAATTTTGCCCATCAATTTCCTTGGGAGCCAGCTCTTCTAGCAAGGCTTCCAATTCCCCAGCTGTGGCATTAACATTTAGAAAATCGCTACATAAGTCAATTAGCGCGGTTGATGAAGGCGACCCAGCTTGCGAGAAACAAACCAGATTCAGCGTGTCGGAAATCGCCTCACTCGGCGTATTAGCCACGCTAATTTCTACACTAGCACTGCCAACGTTTATACTAATATTTGCTGTCGCAACCAACACCGTGTTATCGAACACACTGTATTTGAAATTTTCAATACCGATAAAACCGTTTTGTGGGGTATAGGTGATTTGCGTTCCAGAAATACTTGCAAACCCGTTAGCCGGTAATTCTCCACCTTGCTCGTTGCCGAGAGTAATTATCGTATAGGCATCTGTTATACTGCTGGATAGATCAATAATACGGACCGAGTTAAAGTCAGTGGATACGACAACGTTATTTACAACAGCCAGGCATTCGCCGACCCAAAAAATTAAGGCTACTACAAATATTTTTTTCATTATAAGTATGTTTTAATGTTGATTTATCTACGGTTAGACTTATTCAAATACAAGATAACAGGGTAGTTTATGTGCCCAGCATACCGCAGATAATTTACCACGTTAGTCTATTTTTTTGATTGGCTACCCATACAAAACTGTGACTTATTCACATCTCTCCTAAGCATACCAAATTTGTCTTAATAATATATTAAATCATCCGAATATTCTGCAGTATGATATACAGCAAAACCCCGTCAGTAATGGGAGCAACTAGAATATTCTGATATACTCAACGGTACATTTTTTATGACTTAAGCATAGTCGTACCTTACTGGAAAATATTATGCAATCACGGACTGTTGCCAACTCTGTACTTACCGTAATTTTAACTACGCTATTGGCTGGTTGCGATTTTATTCCTGAAGCTAAAGAGGCGGCCCAAGCAAATGACGATCGCAGTCAATTTCAAACACCTAAAAATGTGGTAACTACACCGGGTGATAGTCAAATACTGATTCAATGGCCATCTTACCCAGGAGCAACAGGCTATACGTTATATTGGTCGAATCAGTCGCCGCTGGTTAGTAGTGAAACTCGTACTATAACTGTCACCGAGACAAAGTACCTACATACAGATCTAGCTAACGGTGTTCCCTATCACTATTCCATCAGTGCGCAAACCAGCCGTGGTGATTCCACACGATCAGGCATCGTAATCGCAACCCCAAGCTTTGCCGTCTTACCAGCCGTGGTAATGTCGCCAATCATTGTTGGTGATACACGCAATACGCTTGAATGGCAACCGGTATCGGGCGCAAGCTCATATGACTTGTATTGGAGTACAGATCTGTCAGGCGAGGTCACTTCAGAATCTATGCAAATTAGTTCAGTAACATCACCGCTTGTACATGAAAATTTAGACAATGGGCTCACCCACTATTACCGTATCGTCGCAAATAACATTGAGCAAGCGGGTAATTTGTCCGCCGTTGTGTCAGGCACACCCTTTCAGCGCCCGCCTACCGCGCCTAGCGCTATTGATGCAACTTACACTGGCAACGCACTAACTATACTTTTTGAAGATGTAAGCAATGCCAGCTCGTTTGATTTATATTGGAGTAATTCACCAAATGTGGACACAAGCGATCAACACATCGCTAATATTCAGTCACCATTCATTCATACGCCGCTACAACTTAATCGTGCGTATTACTATCGTTTAATTGCAAAAAACGCGGGTGGAAGCAGTGAACTTAGTGCGGAGATTTCAGTTGATCCTTTAGGAGGCCTGACATTTTTATCGGGTCCGTCTCCGACAACTCCCGGCAATATCAATATTGATCTAGGAAATCGGCAGTTAAGCTTACAGTGGGAAAACACCGACCCCACCGTTCTGGGATATAACATATATTGGAGAACCACTGCCAGCGGCACGGATAGCAGCGATAATAAAATTGCCAATATCGTGCCGCCCTACACTCTAACCGGCCTCACTAATGGTGTACCAGTATATTATATCGTTACTGCGATCAACAATGACGGTGAAAGCGTGGCGGCGACTGAAGGTTTGCCGGTAATTCCACAAATAATAGTACCAGGCGTACCGACCAATGTGACTGCGTCTTCCGGTAATTCAAAAATTGCTATCAGTTGGCCTAATATTTCCGGCGCCGCCGATTATAATGTTCATTGGCGTCAAAGTGATAATACGGTCACCTGTTTTACTGATGCGCTAAGTAACGTTTCATCTCCGGCTGTCATCGACAACCTAAGCAATGGCGTGAATTACTCTTTTGCGGTTTCTGCAAACAATGCAAGTGGTCAGGGAGATAAATCAGTATCAGTAATGTCGACGCCACAAATACCGCGTCCGCTGGCGCCGTCACTAATTACGGGGCAACCGGGAAACAGCAAGATTCTACTCGAATGGCAACATGCGTATATTGACAGTCAAACAGTCAGTGGTTATCGGATCTACTGGTCAGGCTCAGCGATTGTCGATACCAATATAGCAAATTACATAGAGGTAAACGATGCAAATACCTTATCATATTTACATCAAAACTTAGTTAACGGACGAATACTCAATTATGTTATCACGGCAATTAATGCTGGTGGCGAAAGCTCACCCTCTGCTCAAATTCAAGCAATACCACAAGTTGATATCCCGGATGCACCGGAACAAATTAAAGCAACTCCCGGAGACACCATAGTCCAAGTCAAATGGCTACAAAAAGCTGGGATTCAAAATTATAATATTTATTGGTGGGCTAATAGCTCAGGGCTAAATATACCGATTAAAACCGTTGTCGCTAATGTATTACCGGGTGTGGTAATCGATACGTTACAAAATGGGACTCGTTATCATTTTTACGTTGCAGCATTTAATGAAGCAGGAGAAAGCATCGTATCGAAAGAAATTATTGCCACACCACAAGTCCCAGCACCGACTGCAACAACACTGTTGTTTTCAGCACAGGCCAGCGACGCGGCTAATCAGTTATACTGGGATGCGATACCCTCAGCAAGTCGTTACCGTTTGTATTGGTCGACAACATCTAATATTAGTCCGATAAACAGCGCATATTTAGATAATGTACAAAGCAATTTTAGCCACACTGGCTTAATCAACGGAAAAACCTATTATTATTCAATTTCAGGCATTAATGCGGGCGGTGAGGGTCCGTTATCCGAAGTATTTTCTGTTACCCCACAAATACCGGCACCTAGTATACCTCCTTCGCAGGTTGTAATCTCTGGCGGTGATAGAGAAGTGTTTCTTAGTTGGAATACCCAAACTCTAGAAAATATCGATTCATACAACGTCTACTTTACCACTAACCCTTCAGCGCAGGCATCGACATGGAGTAAAATCCCTGGATTCATTTCTGGTGATTCGCATAAACAATTACGCAATGGTACAAAATATTATTACCAAGTTGCGGCGGTCAACGCTGGTGGCGAGGGACCTTTGTCGCTGCAATTATCCGCCACATCACAGGCTGCCCCTCCAGTGGCACCGAGTGGTTTATCGATCACTGTTATTGATGACACACAGTTAGCGGTAAATTGGTATCAAGTTCCCGGTGTACAGTACACCCTCTTCTGGTCAACGAGCCAAAATGTTCCGTTAAGTGGTGCAAATAGCCAATCATTCAATGATGTTCAAGCAATCTACACGCACCGTGCTCTGACCCCAGGAACTCGTTACTATTATGTTGTGACTGCTCAAAATAGGGTCACGGTCAATAATCCAAACCCTGGTCCGGCAAGCCCAGCATCCATCGAACTTAGCGCGGTACCCAGTGTCATTTCTGCTGAAACGCCCATCGGACTAACCGCTATTGGCGCAAAGAATTCGACACGAGTGCAATGGCAGAATATCGCCGCTACTGCTACCTACACTTTATACTGGACAGACGACCCCGACATTGGCCCACAATTGGATAGTCAATTAGCCAATGTCAACTCAATTAATAATGTAACGTCACCCTATTCTCATGCTGGCTTGGTTAACGGCAAAGTTTATTACTATGTCGTGACTGCGACTACTTCTAATGAAAGTTTACCTTCACCTGTTGCCCAAACGATTCCACAAGTTCCTCCGATCTACGCGCCGACTGGAATTCAGGCCGTGGGCGGAAGCCAACAAGTCACCGTCAGTTGGAATATAGTCCCACAAATCAGCTATAACCTCTATTGGACCACGGTGGCCAATACCGATCCACTCAATGGCACTAAGCTCAGTAATGTAACCTCGCCCTATGTTCATTTAAATCTGGCCGATAACACAGCGGTTACTTACGCCCTGACCGCACAAAACGCCGCCGGCGAAAGCTTACCTAGTGCGGCATTTACGATAACGCCCGGCACCAATACCGCGCCCATTATAAGTCAAAGCTTGGAAGCACCATTAGGTGAAGTGATTGTGGCGCTATCTGAAGACGGTATACCGCTGCCGTTTATTTTGGATCTAGCCGCCTTTGACAATGAAGCTCATGCATTGACTTGGTCGATCTCTCGTCAGCCCACCATGGCCGGCGCTATTGCATCAGTCAATGGTAACGGCGTTTCCGCCAATGTGACTTATATCCCAGCGCAAAATACAAATGGCACGGACACTTTTGAGGTACAGGTCAGCGATGAATTGGGTGCTAATAGTAGCATCTTGGTAACGGCAAATATTGAACCGGTCAATGATATACCTTCTTTTACCAGCGTCCCCGGCACAACCACCGCCTTTGTGGGTGCGAACTATTCGTACACTATCCAGGTAAGCGATATCGATACCGCCACCGCTGACTTAAGTATATCCGCTCTCAGCATTCCCAACTGGTTGAGTTTGACAGCCTCTGGCGTCCCAGGCGAGTCTATCTTGTCCGGCACGCCAAGCATTATCGATGTCGGCAACATTGGCAATAATGTAACGCTTCAAGTTAGTGATGCTGCTGGCGGTATTGTCGAACAAAGTTTTAATCTTACGGTAAGCAACGATAATGCCGTCACGTCGCCCGGTAATAGCGTCGCGACGATACCAAACGCCGTCACTGCGGGCCAAGAATCGGTAATAAATATCCAATCTATAGATACTCTAGGAAATCCACGAACCACGGGTGGCGATGTAATCGAGGTAATTATTAGCGGTGCCAATGCAAACTTAACAGCTAGTATATTTGATAATTCCGATGGTAGTTATACGGCTCGCTACACACCGACCAATGCAGGAAATGACAGCATCGCAATTAACATCGAAAGTTTACCGATACAAAATAGTCCTTACACCAGCACAGTAATTCCTGCCGCTGTCGATTTAGTTAAATCTCTAGTCTCAGTACCGAATGTAGGAAGCACCGGAATAGATACCGTAATAAGCGTACAATTAATGGATGCCTTCAATAACAACCAAACAGGCACGGTAGTCGGATCCATTTCCAACGGAGTGAATAACACAGCCGTATTTACCACCACTGCCAATACGACCATCACTGGACTTTATACCATAGTTTACCAGCCTCTATTTTCAGGTAGCGATAACATCATCATTACTGTCGATTCTATTGCGGTACCCGGCAACCCATTCCTAAGTGTAGTCAGTCCGGTTTCTGCCGATGCAGGGAATAGCGCTGCGATTTTACCCATTGCCGACGGTAAAGCCGGACTTATAACAACCATCAATGTCGAACTTAAGGATCTAAATGGAAACTTAACGTCAGGTGCTATAACCGCTAGTAGCTTACTAACACCGGGTACTGCCGTTTTTAGCAACAACCAATTACAAGATTTAAGCTACCAACTAAGTTACACACCGCTGGTTTCTGGAAATGACGTCGTTACCATTTTAGTGGCAGGTCAACCCATCTCCAACAGCCCGATCAATCAGCTGGTACTACCGGGTGATGCTACGATAAACCAATCTACCGTTGTTATTCCTGCTTCCGTGGCAAGCGGAACGCCTATTGTCATGGAAATCACTGCAAGAGATGACAATCAAAACTTAAGCACCGGCAGCGATTCAATCTTAGTCGCCATTGACGCAGCTAGCGCCAACGCCAATGCCGCTGTGACGGTCGCCTACACAACTAACGGCATTTACACTGCTACCTATACACCCACGATTGCCGGCACCGATAATTTCACCGTTACCATTAACGGCGGCAGTTATCCTGCAGGAACTTTTAGTAGTGTGATTACTGCGGGCGGTGCCACTGTGGCCGGTTCAACGGTTGTCGTCCCTGCCACAGTGCAAAGCGGAACCGCTAACGTTATTGAAATCACTGCAAGAGATGACAATCAAAACTTAAGCACCGGCACCGATTCAATCTTAGTCGCCATTGACGCAGCTAGCGCCAACGCCAATGCCGCTGTGACGGTCGCCTACACAACTAACGGCATTTACACTGCTACCTATACACCCACGATTGCCGGCACCGATAATTTCACCGTTACCATTAACGGCGGCAGTTATCCTGCAGGAACTTTTAGTAGTGTGATTACTGCGGCGCTAGGTGATGCCTTGCTGTCAAGCGTAACCGCACCAGCAGGAATTGCCGGCTCGGTAACCACACTTACAATTAATGTTATTGATACGCTAGGTAATCCTTCAATGGCAAACGATACGGTGACGATCACGCAAGCTGCGGGTAGCAGTAATATCACTGACACTATAAGCCCACCATTAAATACCGGAGGTGTTGGTGTTTATACAGCATCCTATACACCGACACTCCCGGGCGAAGATATTTTCATCATCAAGATCAATAATGTGGATGTACCACCGCCTACTGGACTACCTGCAATTGCAAGTATTGTCAGCCCGGGCGGGGTAGCTATAAATTCGTCTGTTAATATCCCTACCGATATTAACATAAATCAATCTAGCATCATTTTGGTTACTGTCCGAGATAGTAATAATCAACCCACCGCGGGGGGAGATAGTGTCGTATTCACCGCGTTGGATAGTAATGGTGCTGCCATAACAATATCCAATGGCAACTATATCGGCGGCGGCATAAGTACTGGTGAATACAGCACAAGCTATGTTCCCACCGTAGTCGGCACCAACAGTATTTCAGT
>JBGMRO010000132.1:0-8585 GCA_048061555.1 Thiohalomonadales bacterium
TAAAATAGGCAGGTAACCAACCTTCTTCGATATGACAATTATCGCACCGCTCTCCCATGCGCTCCTTGTGAGAGTCATCGTCTTCATGGCACATGATGCAACTATGTTTTTCTAACCTATAAAAATTGTCTCGTTTATGACAGTTTTTACAGGTTAGTGAAACGTGATCACCGGCTAATTTAAAATTGGTCCGTCCGTGATCAAACATTTCCTCATCAAGCTGTATAATATCCGCATCTCGCCCATGATGCTCGGTATGACAAGAATTGCATTCGCGTTTTTTGATGTTAAATATTTTCCCATGAAAATTGGTTAGCTTTTTAATGTCTTGATCGATTTGCTCATGGCATGATCGACATAAATGATTCTGCTTGTTTTTATTAAATATTTCATGACACTTAGAGCATTTACTTTCAAACCGAGAATGACCGCGAATGACCTTACCTGGCATAACCAAGCTCTCCATTCGCTCCACGGGACTAACATCGGCAAAGCTACTACCCGTAAAGAGAAAACTACCCGCAAACAATACGGTAAATAATATTTCGAGTGTCTTTTCTTTCAAAAGTGATATTCCCTTGCACTACTTTTAAAACAAGATTATCAGAAGATTTTCGTTGAACCTAAAATCATGCGCGCATGCAACTACAGGTACGACATAGTACCTCAAGTATTATTTTTATATAGTTACCTAACCCAAGTTTCGGAGTTCCAAAGTTTCACAATGCTGATCATTGGTGGATGCGCTTCGCTTATCCACCCTACATCGCAACAGCGACGAACCCGTAGGGTGGATAAGTGAAGCGCATCCACCATATTGCTGAACTCCGAAATTTGAGTTACCTAAGTTCGCGATTGGATATATAGGTAGTTGACGCACGCGCCTATGAGTAGAGTAAATCTAACTCGATCGCACAACAGGCTAGTACATATGGACAGCGAATACATGTGCCACACCCGTCACCACTAGAATGTAGAGCAAGGGAATATGTAATATCCGCCAACGAACCAATAAGCGCTCCCACAAATGTGTTTGTGCTATATCAATTATGCTATTAATATGTTTGCGAACAATTATTTTTTCTGCTCTTAAACGTTGATTGTATTTATCGACGCCCCAAGCTTCTTCCTGTGCCTTATAACGTAAAACACGCGTGACATCATGGCTAACCAATACATAACACTTGGCAGCCTCAGCCCTGATTGATAAAAAACGAAACGGCAAATACAAAATAGACCCTGGCCCTGCCAAACTCGCTAAGGCAAATTTGGCCAAACGTTTCTCTATCACTTGTGTAAAATCGACATTGTGCTCTCTTAGCAATGTGACTAGTATTTTTTCAGTGTCTTTTACACTAAGCAATTTACGATGCAAATTGTAACCAATGCGAGTATAGACGTAGCGCCCAAAAAAACCACTCACCACGATCAATAACATTGCGATAAAGGAAACACCACTATTGACCGCCTTGAGTGCAAACGAGGAATGAAAAATGATGAGAACTGGGCCGAGGATGCCACCTATCAGATGAAAATAGTACCAACCTTCCATACTGCCAAACTTATTGAATAATTTTACGCGCTTTCTAACCGCATAGACTAGGACTAAAAGCATAATAATGCCGCCAATTAAACCAGAATTATAATGAAAATCGCCATCCGCCTGAAAATTAATACCACTCCATTGCATCCAGCCATAACCGACCAACGATAACAGTATTATCGATATGACGGCGCCATAGCGAGTTTCCGATTTACTTTTATGGTCTTTATCTTCTGCAAATGAGGTTGGAAATTTGGCTGCTAAAATCGCAGTTGCACTCAATAGCGGTGATTCATCTATATCCGACTGATTATTTGACGCAGGCGCACTACCCGCTTCCTTTGCCTGCGCGGAAGAAATATGATCTGGATGTTTTGTTATTGCATTCTGATTGTTCGGCATGCTGAATTGAGCCCCCAAATAGCCCACTGTACTTGTTACTTTAAATATATTCGAGTTAGTGGGCGTACTCACGCGTCCGACCTACTGCCTCATATAATCACCCGCCCTGAGTAGTCATTTCCTTTTCATTGCTCTCTTTCGAGTTTAGCTTTGCGATACGTTGCTGCAATATTTGGTAGCGGTTATCCTGATTGGGCATCGATTTTAAAGCCAAGTTCCACTTTTCAAGCGCGCTATCAGGATTTTTTAATCTGATATAAGCGTCTCCCTGATACATCTGAACTAAATACTGTTTGATATCTTCGCTTTTTGACTTTGTTAGGCCGTCTAAAATAGTCAAGGCCTCTTTTAACTCCTTCGGCTCCTGTCTATGACTTAAAACTGAAGCCATGACTAATTTTACTCGATCTTCCGCTGGAAACTCCTGGATCATCTGCCGCAGGGCAGTCAATGATTTGTCGATCATGCCCAGTTCTTTGTATGTTTGCGCAAGTAAAATGCGTTTACCCACATCACGGGGGTCCGATTTTACCTTTGCTTCCAAACCTGAGATTAGTCCGTCCAAGCCAGGTGCATTAGACGTATTGCCACCCAAGGTATCGAGGATTTTTGGTTGTTGTGTGGCCGGTTGACCCAAATTTGGCGGGGTCAACGCAAACCCCTGAGTGTCCATACCGCTCGGTGAACTCACGCTAACGGGTTGTTCTTTAAGTATGCTGCGATAATCCATCCATATGAGCACAATCACAATAGTGAATATCATTAGCGCAATGCTGAGGGGATTTTGAAATACTGTCGATATCGCTGATTTTTTGTCAGTCACTCTTTAGCTCCTTACACTATCTCAATTTTCGAGAGATTAGTCATTTACCTAATAAATTAGGTTCATTTAATGTGGCTCCTACTTTCTATACACTTCAAGTCAAGCGCCTACTTCACTGATCGCAGAATATTTGTTCACTCGAACACCCAAAAACGACTCTGCAAGCCCTTGATACACCTTGTAAATCAAAAGTTTCGCTTATCTCCAGCCATTGCAGGCATTCACGGCGCTGCACCCAATCATGTGACTACGAAATTTTTCGAAAGTGCTATGCATCAATATCTTACCTGTCATATTTGCGTCCAAGTGATAAACCTTACGTTGAACCGCCCTGCAACCGAATTAATTCTATGTTACCTGATCAATACGTAAATTACTGAATTATCAGCGAGTGTCGTGAAAATATGGGCACATAACGACCTGACCAATAAACACTGACGATCAAAACCATAAATATTATCACAAAAAAATATTCATAATTTTTATCTATGCAGACTATTTCATATTTTGTATACTAATCCACCTTTTATAGGACTGTCTAGTTTTTACCCAATAGTGAGTTTAAATCAAATAGCCTCCTTTGCACACCACGAATATGCAACATTTGGCCATTACACAACGACTATCGAGTATTTTTTCACTCAGACAAATCTTTGGCTATACCTGTTGTGCGACAGTTAATATAAGAAATATCTGATTTTCTCAGTATTTTACGTATTATGCGGTAGAATTGACCTAGCTTTTTTCGGGTTATAGTGGCTCACGTTAATCTTGACTTGCATATAAGCCGTTGGCAAAAAGAGGGGGTTAGACTTTAGATGTATAATATTAGTCGTTTATGGATGAAGACCTCTAGATCGGGATTAGGCATCTTATCACTATAACTTAGCGAAATTCACTCTTAGATTTAGGCAATTGATTTACGTAGTGGAACTCAAGTGGCTACGTACTTAACACGCATTTACACTGAATGCGTGTAGTTGTATAAACTCTCCAGGTCTGTAGTAATACCTGACCGTGGTGTTTTAACGCTGAGATCGTCCCTAGTCTGTATCATCGCTCCTCAATTCAGTGGGAAACTTTATGCAAAGCTATTGACATAGGCAACTGTAAACGCGTAAATAATATAGTAAATCGTCATAACATTATGCCGTACCGAATATATAAAACATAAAGTCGTATCCAATCTATGGAAGAAAAATCACAGTTTATTGCCGATTTATTGTATCTACTCTCAGAGACAGGACTCAATGACGCCCCCAAGCTATTGATTTACTTAATACCGGCACTTGTATCCTGGGCAATCTACAAAAAAATTAAGGCGAAACGCGATCAAAAGAGTACGCGCAGTCTATTGTCGGCACAGGCGGCAGGGTTCTTCGAGCCTATGTCTCTACACCCTGTCATTGATCGAAATATATGCCTAGGCTGCGCAACCTGTGTAGACGCCTGCCCGGAAGGCAACGTTTTAGGTGTTATTAAAGAAAAGGCGCAATTGGTAAATCCCTCACATTGTATTGGTCACGGTGCCTGTAAAACCGCCTGCCCCACCGACGCCATCATGCTGGTCCTGGGCACCGAAACTCGGGGGGTAGATATCCCTTACGTACAACCCACCTTTGAAACCAATGTGCCAGGAATCTTCGTCGCCGGTGAACTTGGCGGTATGGGACTGATACGCAATGCTATCGAACAAGGTCGACAAGCCATGGAAAACATCGTGGCAAACATTACCACCGGTAACAGTGGTGCCGACTATGATGTCGTTATCGTAGGCGCGGGGCCAGCCGGGTTTTCGGCAACCCTGTGTGCACTGGAAAACAATTTAAAATATATCACTATCGAGCAAGAGACGTTGGGTGGCACTGTGGCAAATTTTCCACGCGGTAAAATTGTCATGACGGCACCGGTTAAACTACCTATTATTGGACAAGTGAAATTCGGTGAAACTACCAAAGAAGTACTCATCAATTTTTGGCGAGCGGCCGAACAAAAATCAGGTATTGTCGTGAATACCAAGGAACGCATGGAAAAAATTGAGCGCGTCCATGGGGGATTTAAGATCCATACCTCAAAGACCGAGTATGTAACCAAAAGTGTATTATTATCAATTGGTCGGCGTGGCACACCGCGAAAACTGAACGTACCTGGTGAATCGGACAACGTCAAAGTAGTCTACAAACTAGATGACCCAGCACAATATCAAAATCAAAATGTGCTCGTCGTCGGTGGTGGAAACAGCGCATTGGAGGCCGCACTTTCTATCGCTGAAGAACCCGGTACACGCGTGACCCTTTCGTACCGAGGTGACGCCTTCCAAAAAGCAAATCCCAAAAACGTGGTAAAGGTGGACAAAGCAGCAAAGTCTGGTGACATACAAGTATTAATGAAATCTCAAATTCAACGAATTAATCCGGATAGCGTGGTAATTAAGTACAATGATAACGAATATGAACTCAACAATGATGGTGTCATCGTCTGTGCCGGCGGTATATTGCCAACACCAATGTTGAGGGAATTAGGCATACAGATTGAAACCAAGTTCGGTACAGAATAACCCACCCCGGAAAACCCGCAATACTTTGCTATTACTTTAAAATAAATAGCTTTAGATATAACAGTATTAAACCCAATTTTAAATAGGCGTACGTCTGTCTTATCGCTTAATAACGATATGCGGATTCGCTGTGACGATTACTAGGTCGGCGCATTATTCTAAATACTAAAAACCCAAGTATGAAACCACCAATTATCAATACCATCGGTTTTTGTTTGTCGGCATCGCGCCCAAATATTTCTTCGGCGCGCACTTTGAGCTTAACAAAGGTCTCTGAAACGGTCCGTGCAATCTTCCTATCGTCATCTTTTGGCAGCGCTACGGAAGACTCGGTCGGCTGAGTGGATGTGCCAACACCACTTTCAACGAGTGAATTTTCTACTATTAATGCAGTCGTTTTACGATCTAGGGACTGCGAAAAATCACCCTCGGACTCTTGTAAGACTAAATCGTCGACGTGAGCAATGCGTAACTGGCGCGATGCCTCTACCGCACCTGCAGCTTTAGCTTGATTCATCCAATTTTCGCCTTCCACTTGATTATAGGTGACACCCCAGCCGTTATGAAACATATAGCCTAGCGCCAACATCGCGTCTGGACTTTTATTTTCTATGGCATTTTCGAGTTGCCAGGCGACGCTAATCGAGCTTATGACCTCCGTCGATTGTTTAATATCCTTAAGACCAAGATATTTTTGGAATAATTTCGCAACGGGATGTCCACGCCCAGCGGCCTGTGCGAGTAGAGCGCGGCCCTGCTCAAGATCCATATCGACACCGATACCATATAATTTCGCCAATGCCATCTTATAGAGTCCCGCCGGATAATTTTGATCGGCTGCCGCCTGAAACCACTTAACCGCCTGATTTTTATCCCGCGGTACTTGCTCTCCCTTCGTCAGAATCATGCCCCACTCGTATTGCGCAGCGGCGATGCCTTCTTTGGCATTGCGTCTAACTACAGCCAAACTGTTTTTGGCCGCAATCTTTTCAATCTTCTTTTCCGCCAAAAAATCGGGCACTCGATTACCCACACTACCCTCTTTGGCACCTGAGCCCGTGATACCGCCAGCAAAGCGTTTCTTGGTGGGACGGTGGTTACTTTTAACCTCCGCCGTAGCGATTAATGTCAGCAAGGTCTCTTCTGCCTGAATTGGATTTTTGGTATTGTAAATTTGTCGAACTTTCGTTAACGTTTCCGTCACACTCAATCCATCGATGTTCTTTGACAAAAATTTTTCTGATAGAATTCTCGCAAAACGGTTATCTTGCCGGGCCGATGAGCGCACCCACTTACCGCCTTTAATGCCACTTTCTGGTGCACCTAACCCGAGTAAATACAACATACCAAGTTTAAGTTGTGCCTCGGCATGCCCTTGGCTCGCCGCCTTTGAATACCAGTTAATCGCGGCGGAATAATCTTTTTCGATGCCGAAGCCGGTCTCGTAAATCATGGCAAGATTGTACTGCGCCTCGACATCACCCAACTCCGCCTTTTCTCGATACCAGGTTACCGCCAAGGGTTCATTGTTGGCAGACTTAGCGGCATCGGCCTTAGACACATTAACCACTGAATCGCTGTGCGTAGTTTGCTTGATTTGTTTCGGCTTAATTTTTACAACCGCAGGGTGACTATCGCTAGAGGCAGGTTCGTCCTCTCGCAGTTCCTCTTTATGTTCAGGTTCAGGTTCAGGATTAGATGCAGGTTCAAACGACAAAGTTGTAGAGTTATCCGAGGCTGGCTCTTTACGGGAATTGAGCGTCGTTATTGGCACGACTTCTTCTATCAGAGGTACCACCACCGCTTGCGGCACCGGTTCGTCACTTTCAGTCACGGCCTCAAATTCTGCATCGGGCTCTGCATCGAATTCTACCGGTTCAGGTTGGTCAATGGAGACCGGTTCTGAGCTCGGCGCATGTTCCTTATCAATACCGTATTCGTTATCTGTGTTAAAGTTGTTATCGGTGTCAGCAGGTGCGGGGATATAGGATTTCGGGGTACTGCTAAACCTGTTGTGGCGAGCCTGCGCGTCGCTTGAGACGACAAAGGACAACAAACTCATCATTGATGTTAAACATACGAGCACGATTAGGCGTCTGAAACTACAGAGTCGGTCTAAAATATCAAAATTTGTACTACGCATTACACCCAAATCCTTACGACGACTATTATAAACCATTTTATCGATTTTTTAGCAAATTCCCAAGGAAATTCATATATCATTACATGAGATATACTCGCTGAGGACGTTAACATGCTTGTTTTCCATAAAAATTATCAAAAATCCCACCAAAATAGTGACCCCGACAATACCCGCGCTAGACTGCGTTCGTTAACCCGTGTCTTTCCTAGCCCGTACTGGTGTCTTTTTTTCCTTGTTCTACAAGCATTTATTAACTCGGCTAGCTATTCGGCGATTCACGACCCTATAGCCGGCTCTAGGACCGTATTACTTAGCAACAACGTAAAATTGTATGATGGCTGGACTGAGCTGATGTATGCGGCGTGGAAGGGAAATCTCCAAGTCGTAAAAAAATTGCTAAAACGCAGCCCTGATGTCAATGCAGAAGATGAAGACAATCGCAGCGCCCTGCAATACGCAGCCTGGTGGGGTCAGGCTGATATTATACGTGTTTTATTGAAACACGGTGCAGATATCAATCATACCGATATTCATGGCCAAACCGCGTTGATCTTAGCGGCACGGAACGGCCAAGACCGTTCAATCGAGTATCTCATTAAACAGGGTGCCTCCATAAACACCGGTGACAAATTTGGTCGTACCGCGTTGGTATGGGCAGTGCGCATGGGTTTTATCGAAACGGTCAACGTTTTAATTAGCAATGCCGCCAATATCAATATACAAGATAAAAACAGCCTCACGGCGCTCTCTACGGCGGCAAAACTTGGTTACGACCACATCGCCTTAAAACTCATGGCCGCTGGCGCAAGCCCGATGGCGGCAGACAAACACGGTCGCTCCACACTGTGGTACGCATCTGATCTCGGTCTCACTTCATTGCTAAAACTTCTGTTAAAAAAGGGTGCCAATACCAATCTCAAGGATCGCAAACACCAGACACCATTGATGCGGGCTGCCGTAAACGGCCACTTGGATACGGTCAATCTATTGATGAATCGCGGTAGCCATATCAACGAGAGCTCGCGTACTGGCAATACCGCACTGATGTTTGCCGCCGCCGCGGGCAAAGAAAATATCGTCAAGGCCCTGTTGGCCAAAGGCGCCAAGGTCAATCATC
>JBGMRO010000133.1:0-8562 GCA_048061555.1 Thiohalomonadales bacterium
GGTGGATGCGCGAAGCGCATCCACCCATGGTCAGCATTGTTAAAGTCTTGATCTCCGAAACTTGAGTTAATAATAATTAAAAAGTACTAGTAATAAGATAGTAAAAATCACTATTTATACTTATTCTTATATTACCACATTCGATCCGCTTAAGTGTCGGTATTTCACGGGCAAGGACGAGGTAAGGTACTACATAGAATCTAAGTTGAAGGTGGTTGTGATAGTGCTCGCTGGGCCAATTGTAAACGCCTTTCATAGGCCTCTCTCGCGATCGCCACGTCTTCGATGAATGTGGGCAGTTCTTCCAGCAACAATGCTTGTGCGGCATCGACTAGGGCGGTACTTGGGTCAGGGTGAAAATCTACCAGGATCATATTTGCCCCGCTAATCACCCCTTGCGCGGTAATATGGGCGATATCAGAGATACCATCGGCACCAAGTTCGCGAGTTCCAGCCGAGTGTGAAGGGTCTATGCACACGGGCATGCGGGTCAGTCGTTTGACCACGGGGACATGGGCAAAGTCGACCATGTTGCGGTGTGGTTCTCCTGCATTTGATTTCATGCCTCGTAAACCGAATACAATGTTGGTATTTCCCTCGCTGGCAAGATATTCAGCGGCGTTGAGTGATTCTTCTAGCGTAATTCCAAATCCTCGTTTAAGAAGAACCGGGTATTCTGACTGTCTACCAACGGCCTTTAAAAGTTCAAAATTTTGGGTATTACGAGTGCCGATCTGCAGCATGACCCCGGTAGCGTTTCCAGCATTCTGTAAGGCGGTGCGAATTTCATCGATATGTGACTCGTGCGTGATCTCCATTGCGATGACTTTAATGCCATATTTTCCCGCTAATTCAAATACAAAAGGTAAACACTTTTTCCCATGTCCTTGGAATGAGTAAGGGTTAGTGCGTGGTTTGTAGGCGCCCATGCGGGTACACACTTGGCCACATTGCTGCAAAGCATGCATCATCTGTTCGACATGTTCTGCCGTATCAACCGCGCACAGGCCGGCAAATAGTTGTAAATTTTGCTGGCTAAATTCAACCCCATTATAATTGAATGAAAATGACCGACTATAGTCTTGATGTCGCCCCAATATACGATATTCATCTGAAATCCGTATGACTTTATCTACCCCGGTAAACGATTCAATATTTTCTTTATTGACCGTATGGGTTTCACCAATCAGATAAATTTCGTTTAAGGTCTGCTGAGATCCTTTGACTTCGTGTTCGCGGCGAGAAATTTCGGGTGTTTTATCCAGAAAAGTTATTACTGCTTGATAGTCTGAGCTGCTTTTCAGAATATTAGGTTTAAAAATGATAATCATGATATTTTTTCCTAGTGACGACAACGACGTTTATTTGGATTTGAGAATGATGTCTATGGTAATAAAGTACTAGCGCTTGTGGTATTAATGCGACTATAAAAATACTTTAATACGATAAATTCGCTACAAAGCGAAAACCTGTTAAGTGTGACGTCAATCAACAATAAAACTTACTAGTAAACTACGTAGAAAATGCTATACCTACTTACGGTGTCAATCGTTGTGTCTAGTAGATAACAGCAACGACAGGTGTAACTATTACCTGAATTTGGATTCGGTCGCCCATCGTTGCAGAAAGCTACTACAATAACAGCAATTTATAAATGTTAGTCACTAATATTTGTGCTTGCTGTAATTGCTGTGTAAGTCACTTGTTTTTATAATGCTGTCGTATTTTACGATAAAAAATATTAGTGTGTAGGTATTGATACAGAAAATTATGGACTGTTTTGTGTCGTGCTGCTGGACGATTTAATGCGAGGTAGAACTAAAAACCAGATTATATTAAACTTCTTTAGAAGAAACAGTTATTATTGTTTGCAAACTGTAAGACTATTGTCTAGAGTTTTTAGGACGTTTGACAAAATGTAGTTGTAAGGCGAATTCGCCGCCCATGTAATAGACGCCTGGTCCTTAATAATCGTGATTTTTTGGCTGGTTGGAGTGCGATGGATATGCGACAGTGTGTTGTCATGCAGTAATTACTTTTTGTTTACAAATCCAGAACGTAAAAATGGAGTACGCAGAGAGTAATTGCAGTTGTAATGCGCTTAGTAGTTTGATGAGAAACTAGTATAAGGATAGGGGTTGATGATTATGCAGTCAGGAACAGTGAAGTGGTTTAATAATGCGAAAGGATACGGTTTTATCGTACCCGAAAGTGGTGGAGAAGATGTCTTCGTACATTATTCTACTATAGATGGTTCGGGGTTTAAGACCTTGAAAGAAGGACAGTCCGTAGAATATGAAGCCTCCGAGAGTCCACGTGGCGTGCAAACCACAAGAGTCTTAGGGACGGGCGAAGACGGTTCTATACCGGTACCTACCGAAAATGAAGGCAGCAGCCAGTCATACGACATGGATATGACGCAATAAGCCGCAAAAAAAAACTATAACGAGAGGGTACTTAATCCCGGTATCGCAAGGCGATGTCGGAATAATGTTCTGTGCGCCGATCACGGAAAAAAGGCCAAGTTCGGCGATGTTTTTCCGTATCGGCGATATTGATATCAACGATTTGCAGGGTGTCTTTTGCATTATCTGCAATAGATAGCACTGTCCCTGTTGCATCCGTGGCGAAACTAGAGCCCCAAAATTGTATACCTTGTGTTTGTTTGCTTAAATCTGCTTCAAATCCCACACGATTTGTAACGATAACGGGTAATGCATTTGCGATCGCGTGAGATCTCTGGATCGTTTGCCACGCATCTAATTGCCGTTTTTGTTCGTCTTTTGTTTCACGGGGGTCCCAACCTATGGCGGTCGGGTAAAGCAATAAGTCTGCACCCGCCAAAGCCATTAATCTAGCCGCTTCTGGAAACCACTGATCCCAACAAATTAGCACCCCGAGTTTGCCGAGGCGGGTCGGTATAGGTTGAAAGCCTTGATCTCCTGGCGTGAAGTAGAATTTTTCGTTGTAACCTGGGTCATGTGGAATATGCATTTTGCGGTAAGTACCGGCAATGTCTCCACTGTTATCGATGACCACCGCAGTATTGTGATACAGACCCTGGGCACGTTTTTCAAATACGCAGGCCACAATGACGATGTCGCATTGTTTCGCGAGCAGACGTAATGCATCAATACTTGGGCCGGGTATGGTCAGCGCAAGATCAAAATTTGCGGCATCCTGTTGCTGGCAAAAATACGTATTGAAGTGTAGTTCTTGCAATAAAATAAGATCTGCATTTTGCCGCGCTGCCTCTTTAATACCGCTGTGTACTTTTTTTTCATTGGCCGCAACATCGTGACTACAGGAGTGCTGTAACATTGCGATTTTTAAGAAATTATTCTTAGCGTTCATAGATTTTTTGCACTTCCAAGACGTTGCGTAATTTAAAATTGCATTGTCGCACAATGCAGGCTGCCATACTGTTTAATCAAGGGCATGCAGTCTATGCCGATCACTTCCCTGTCGGGAAATAATTGCGCGAATAACGATAGAACGCCTATATCCAGCGGGTCTTGGTAAGTGGGTACCAAGACGGCATGATTTATAATAAGAAAATTTACGTATGAGGCAGGAAGTGCCTTAGCAGCAGTAGGCAAAGGACAAGTGATAAGTTGCATTGCTGAGGAACTGGAGGAGCATTGCAGCGCCGCTAGGGCGTCCTGGAGCTGTCTGCCTAAGGGTTTACAATGCGTATCTTGGTTTCGGCAATCATTATAAATTATCGTTGTCGGGTTACAAAAGCGGGCGAGTGTGTCGATATGTCCGTCTGTATCATCATTGGGAAGCGAGTCTACTTCTAACCAAATGACTTGTTGGATACCCAAGTCATGCTTTAATTGGGCCTCAATTAGAAATTTATTGTATGTCGGGTTGCGATTTGCATTGAGTAGACATGATGTCGTTGTTAATAAGCAGCCTTGTCCGTTGCTATCGATGCTTCCACCCTCGAGTACAAAATTAACGATTTGCTGCGGCATTGATACAAATGGCGATCTTTTAAAAAGCGTATTGGTGACTCGGTCGTCGAATTTAGAACTATATTTTCCACCCCAACCATTGAATCGAAATTTAATTAAGTGATCTGTGTCATGTTTTTTGATGCGCAGTGGGCCGTAATCCCTAATCCAAGTATCGTTGCTGACAATTATATGAAACTGCAGGCGTTGCTCTGGAATACCCAAATGGAAAAGTCGCGTCTGAATTTTATTTCGAAGCGCCTGGTTATAACACAATATATGCACCGCTTCGAATCGAGTAATCTGCCAGGTGATTTCTTCATAACAATGCCAAATTTCTGACATTGAATCACGCCAGGAACAGAACTCATGTGGCCAGGTAAGCAATACACCTTGCTGGTTTTCCCATTCGGCTAATAATCTCACCACATCGTATACCCTCTCCCGATGGATGTGGTCACTACTTTAATTGCTGCTATCTTGTGCGTCCTTGGTGGGTAATTTTGGATGTAGTCGAGCGGTTTTTACGGTGTTGTCTTTGGTGCGGACAATTTCGATCGGATGACCTGCGATCATTAAGCTTGTACCCGATACGGGGATAGATTCCAGATGTTCGACGATCAAACCATTAAAGGTCTTCGGGCCTTCACTAGGCAGGTTCCAACCTAAGCTGCGGTTGAGTTCGCGTATCGTGGCACTGCCATCGACTAGAAAAGTACCATCGTCCTGAGGGTGTACATCTTTGATCGTGGTTATCGCCTCTGAGGTAAATTCACCGACTATTTCTTCGAGTATATCTTCCAGGGTGACTAGGCCTAGTACATCTCCATACTCGTCAACCACAAATCCAATGCGGCTTTTCTGGCGCTGAAACTCTAATAATTGAGTATTCAAGGGTGTAAATTCTGGAATAAAGTAGGCTGGATGGATTTGAGCGCTGAGTTCCTGCAAAGATGCATCAGGCTGCGATAATACTTGTATGCTGTCGCGTAAATGTAATAGTCCGAAAATTGTATTGATATCATTTTTATAGACGGCTAACCGTGTATGTTGGCTGGACATCAATTGTTTACATATATTTTCCCAATCGTCTTCGGTATCCACGCCAACGATCTCACTGCGTGGAACCATAATGTCATTGACCGTGACCTTCTCTAGGTCGAGTATGTTGGTGAGCATTTGTTGGTGACGCCTTGGGATCATTGCCCCGGCCTCATTGACCACGGTGCGAAGTTCCTCGCTGGTCAGCTGTTGGTTATTTTTCCGAGTTTCAGACACCCCGACGAGGCGTAGTAGACCATTTGAGAGGATGTTGATAAGCCACACAGCAGGATAAAGAATCTTAAGCAGAGGCTCTAATACGATCGCGGCGGGAAAAGCAAAACGTTCCGGGTTTAATATCGCCAGGGTTTTGGGGGCAACCTCGGCAAAAATCAAAATTACAAACGTGAGCAGTAATGCAGAAATAGCAATGCCTTGAACCCCCATATAACGTATGGCTAATAATGTGGCGATCGAAGATGCCATAATATTAACAAAATTATTTCCGAGTAAGATCAGGCCGATTAAACGGTCAGGTTTTTCCAATAGGCGTTGTGCCCGCAAGGCGCCGCTGCGCTTAGTCTTTGCAAGGTGGCGTAGGCGGTACCGGTTAAGGCTAACCAGCCCTGTTTCTGATCCCGAAAAAAATCCGGAGAGGATAATCAGAAATACTAGGATGCCGAACAGTACGCCGGTAGAAATGTCATTCATGTTGATTTACTCATCGACCGCAGGTCGTCGTATGTGCATGCATGGATAGTGATAGATGCACACGGTTTCGTGATCGAATTATCGTCCAAGGTATCAGCTCACCCCATTCAGTGTAAAACTAGTTACCGTCCAAGAATAATTTCCATGACCCACTTGCTTCCGACGTAGGAAAGTGCCAAAGCACTGAAACCACCCAAAGTCCACCGAATAGCCGTGGCACCACGCCAGCCGAAACGCCACCGACCCCATAATAAAGTTGCAAATACCAGCCAAGCGATTATCGAAAGTACGGTCTTATGCGCTAGGTGTTGCGCGAACATGTCTTCTAAGTACATGATTCCGGTAATGATTGATAGGGTATGTACTATAAATCCCAATCCTATCATTTGAAATAACAGAGATTCCATGGTCTGCAATGGGGGTAGGGCACGAATAAAACCGCCCGGTTTTCTATTGCGTAAATGGCGATCCTGGAATGCGAGCACCAGCGCTTGCACCGCCGCGATCGTTAGCAGGCTGTAAGCGATAATCGACAAGATGATATGTAACCTTAATTCACTAGCCTGTGCGATCAGCATTAAATGTTGAGAGGGAAATAGCTGGCTCAGCAGAATCGCTAGCGCTGCAAACGGGAATAACAAAATGCCCAGATTCTCTACTGGATTGCTGAACGAGGCCATCAATAAGGTAAAGGCGATGAGCAGGGCTATCAAGGAGATAGAGTTAAAAACCCCAAGGTCGATGCCCGCAACCGAGAATAAATCACCGTATAATAAGACCGCGTGGAATACTACCGCGATTAACCCTACGCCCAGCACCAATACTTTACGCAGGGAACTCGGTTCCTTGGCGTAATTGCCGCGTAACTTGAATAGGTGCCAGGCAAGAATGGAAGCAGTTAAAAGATAAAGTGAGATGCTGATCCCACTGATAAGGCTGTTGTACATTTTTTAGTAAACTATAATCATTGTTAGTCGATAAGAGGCAAAAGTGTCATTTTATGGGATAAATCGGTAAAGCGAAACCATTACTTATTATAAGTAATGGTTAGTACATGGTTACAAATAACGCAATTGCGCAATGAACCCACAGTATTGGGCGCTACGATTGGTCTACTATTATACGGTTTACTGTGCTATTAAATGCGGATATCGATCCAACATCAATACTTTTTATTTAAAATTCTGTAAATAACATGGAATTACGCTATTATTGCAGCAAAAGAAAAATGGATAATTGGGCTCGATAGTCATTCGTCGATGCTCATATTTGGATTATTAAATCTCTAAATTGGTTAGTAAGATACCCACATGATAGTTCGAATACTAGGATGTAGTGGCGGTGTCGGAGGCAATTTACGCACCACATCTACGCTTATAGATGACGATATCTTGATCGATGCCGGAAGTGGCGTGGGTGATATGACCCTGGATCAAATGCGCAAGATCAGGACCATCTTCCTTACCCATTCCCATATGGACCATTTTGCGTTCTTACCCTTGTTGGTCGACAGCATTTTTGAATCCATACAACATCCGATAGAAATTTATCTTCAACCCGAGACCAAGCTTGCGCTAGAGACCCATATCTTTAATTGGACTATTTGGCCGAACTTTGCAGAATTACCCAGTAAAGACAGGCCGGTCATGCGTTTTAATGAGATGTTACCGGGAACCGATATGGAGATCAACGGGCGAAAAATCGAAATGATTGGGGTTAATCATATCGTGCCGGGTGTCGGGTATCGTATATCGAGTGAGTCTGGCAGCGTGGCGATTAGTGGCGATTCATCGACACAAGATGGTTTCTGGCAGCATCTCAATGCACAAAATTCTTTGGATTTGTTGATAGTAGAGGCGGCATTTTCAAACAATGACCTTGAGCTTAGTCAAAAAGCCGGACACTATACCCCCGCTACGCTCGCCACAGACATGAAAAAGCTCGCCCTCAATCCTAAAGTCTACATTTCACATACCAAGCCTGGGCAGGAGCAGTTGATCGTAGACCAATGTAAGGCCGAGATGCCAGAACGAGATATCAATCGACTATACGGCGGCGAAAGTTTTACACTCTAAGTAACATCTCAAGTTTCGGCGTTCAAGAGTATAACCATGCTGATCATTGGTGGATGCGCTTCGCTTATCCAACAAATTGCGGAGTAGTACGGTATTAACGAGCCACTGAACTGCGAAACTTGAGTTACTAATGCAAGTCATAAAAGTCTATATTTGACCATTTCCGCTTTAGTCCGAAGTGCTTTTCGGTTACGTTAACCCTGCTTTTTCTGTACAATCACAAACTTTGATCAACGACGATTAATCTTGTTTTACCCCGCACAGCAGCACTGTGTCTAGCAGTGTCAGGAGTTTTGTATGTTTGACAGTCTATCCGAAAGATTAACCAGTTCTCTCAAGTCACTGCGTGGACAGGGCCGACTGACCGAGTCGAATATTAAGGATACCCTACGTGAAGTCCGCATGGCGCTGTTAGAAGCGGATGTCGCCCTGCCAGTCGTAAAAGAGTTTACCGAGCAGGTAAAACAACGCGCCATGGGGGAGGATGTGATAAATAGCCTTAGCCCCGGTCAAGTTTTTATCAAGATAGTCCAATCCGAATTAGAAACCATTATGGGTCAAGCCTGTGAAGAGCTCGATCTTACCGTTCGCCCACCGGCGGTGGTATTAATGGCAGGACTACAAGGCGCGGGTAAGACCACTACGGTGGCAAAGTTGGCGCTCTGGCTTAAGCAAAAAAAGAAAAAAACGGTCATGATAACGAGTGCCGATGTCTATCGGCCTGCCGCGATCGAACAGTTAGAGACACTTGCCAAACAGGTAGAATGCGAATTTTT
>JBGMRO010000134.1:0-8537 GCA_048061555.1 Thiohalomonadales bacterium
ATCTTTTATGGCTAGATTTGAATCCCACATACACCTAAAAACCCTAGATTATTTAGTGACTGCGACCACCGCTAAATTAAAAAATTGAACCTATGCACTTAAGTTGCGATGTCCAGAATATATCAACATTGACCTTTATTGGGCGACACTGTCATCGAATACGATATCATCTGATACGATATCATCTTATTCGATAATAACGTCGCATAAATCTCAAGATCGAAAATACCAATGGCCAGAGCAGCATGCTCGACACAGAGGGTAACCAGTACGCCCATCCTGGCGTGGTCTGTCCGATAAGACCCTTAATCCACAGTCCGATCATTTGATGTAAGGTTACCAGTAACAATATACTCATCGATTGCTGCCAGACCGGAAACAAACGCATGCGTTGATGCAACTTTAGCGACAGATACGCAATGACCGATAGCGCCAGGGAATTTTGACCCAGCAAGGCGCCGCCGGCCACGTCGAGAAATAACCCGATAAAAAAGGCGACCACAATTCCAACTCGATCCGGCAGCGCGATACACCAATAGATCAAAACCATAGCGACCCATTCTGGTCGTAAGGACTCTGCCCATTCAGGAATGGGTACCAGGGTCAACATCAAAGCTACGATAAACGAAATCGCTATTAATGGGCCACCTCTACTCGTCACCATATTATTGCTCTCTATCCGTGGTGGCTGTACCTATTCCTGACTCTTCAACATTGAAATCAGACGCTTCCGTGTCTTCATTATCGCTAGGACTCGTAGGGGCAATAAATTTTTCCTGGATCGGCATAGATGGCGATTCATCTGCAACCGTCGCCTCTACGTCGGCCTCTTTTTTGTTGGTCTTTTTTAGAGCTGCCGATGGTGGCTTGGCCGGATCGGTATCTGCGGAAGTTGTTGTCGTTTTTTCGATGTGTTTGGGTTTTGTGACTACTATCGCAGAGGGTTTTGATACCGCGGGCGCTGAGCCTCTACTAGAAGAGGCGGAAGAACCCGTAGCGTCGCCATTAGGTTCGACTAAGGTATTTTCATTATGTTCAAGTTGTGGCGGATGCTGTGCTGCAAATTTCTCTTGTGCCGCCTTTTCTTTTGCCGCACGTTTTTGTCTCTCTATTTCTTCTCTAGCCTCGATTTCTGCTTGCTCTAGATCCTCGGGGTTGATCTCCAGGGGCGCGGACGCCTTGGGCGCGCCTTCTTGCGTACGCCAAACTAACAGAACTTCGCGACTGCGTTCTAGTTGCGCGGTGGGTGCCGCCGTAATCTTGGCATAGGGTTTGGCAGGATCTTTTTCGACTCGAGTCACCTTCGCCACCGGGTAGTCCGGAGGAAATCGCCCACCCAGCCCTGAACTTATGAGTAAATCTCCCTCGACAATATCGGTGCTGTTAGCCAGAAAGGGTACCTCCAGGATATCAGGTTTTCCGGTACCGATGACGATAGCGCGTTGTCCGTTTCGATTGACATGTACAGGTATGGCGTGATTCGGATCGGTGATCAACATCGCCGTACTCGAAAAAGGGCCGACATGTACAATTTGTCCCATCACACCATCCGCATCCAGCAGCGGTTGGCCTAGATAAACATCGTCGGTACTGCCTTTATTGAGGACCACCTGGCGAGTAAAGGGTTCAAGATCCACCGCTAGCAGTTCACCGATAAGTACATGCTCGCCTACCTTTCTAGATGACTGCAGCAATTCACGTAGGCGACTATTTTCTACGGTCAACGCGGACAATTTTTGTAGTTGCGCGCGCAGTAGGAAGCGCTCTTGTTTCAGGCGAGTATTTTCCTGTAACAAGGTTTCGCGAGAAGAGAGCTTATCTCCCACCCAATGGCCTGCAGAGGTCGGCGCATCGACCACAATTTGTATCGGGTAAATAACGGTGGAAAACAACGCACGGATACTTTCGAGGTGATTTTGACGATGATCTACCATCATCAAGACCACCGACAGAATACTGACGATTGCCAGACGACTGCCGATGGAAGGGCCACTAATAAATAAGGGTTTTATGGTACGTCTCCTCGTGCGACATCCTGCCGAGCATGATCGCGTTTTTTTGCGATACTACTGAGGGAAAGTACGCGCAAGCATACAGAATTATCTACCCATCTTCCTAAAACAAGGTTTATCTTTGATGGGCGTACAAATACCGGCCGGCATCATCGTGGCAGGTGTAGAATGTCCGGTCTGGTACTATCCATTTCTTTATTTATACAAAATTACTCGGTGGTAAAAACTTCGGTGCCCGTTTCATCTATCATTTCCAGTGCTCGACCGCCGCCTCTGGCAACACAGGTCAGTGGATCTTCAGCCACGATCACGGGTAGACCCGTCTCCTCCATCAACAAACGATCGAAATCCCGTAACAACGCCCCGCCACCGGTCAGCACCATACCGCGTTCAGCGACGTCAGCACCCAATTCCGGTGGCGTCTTTTCTAATGCTGTTTTTACCGCACCGACTATGCCCGCCAAAGGTTCTTGCAAGGCCTCGAGAATCTCATTGCTGTTCAGGGTAAAACTACGCGGTATACCTTCGGCCAGATTCCGACCACGTACCTCGATTTCGCGCACTTCGTCACCAGGGTAGGCACTGCCAACCTCGTGTTTTATTTTTTCTGCGGTCGCCTCTCCAATCAGAGTGCCATAATTACGTCGCACATAGTTCGAAATCGCCTCGTCAAAACGGTCACCGCCGATTCGAACAGAGGCAGAATATACGATGCCGGCCAAGGAAATGACGGCCACTTCTGTTGTACCGCCACCGATATCTAATATCATTGAACCGGCTGCTTCATTAACCGGCAAACCCGCACCGATCGCCGCCGCCATGGGTTCTTCGATTAAGTAGACCTCCCTTGCGCCAGCACCAGCCGCAGATTCCTTGATCGCACGTCGTTCAACCTGGGTCGAACCACAGGGGACACAAATCAAGACTCGCGGACTGGGATGCAGAAAGCGAAATTTGTCTTTGTGTACCTTATGAATAAAGTGCTGCAGCATTTTTTCGGTAATCGTAAAATCTGCAATAACGCCATCTTTTAACGGGCGTATCGCTTGTATGTTACCTGGAGTACGCCCCAGCATACGTTTCGCCTCGATACCCACAGCCGCGATACTCTTCGGATTCCCAGAGCCTCGCTCCACTCGAATCGCGACCACGGAGGGCTCATCGAGTACAATCCCCTCGCCCTTGACGTAGATTAATGTATTGGCTGTCCCTAAATCTATGGACAGATCGTTGGAAAATGCGCCTCGTAGTCTCGAAAACATTGCTATCTGATTGATCTCTTAGGTGAATTGCGTAAATTTGCGCTAATGTAGCAGTGCGAAGCACTTTGGGCAAGCGGCCATTTGTGTTAACGTCTCAGTTTTTTCCCGATAAGCCCTATAAATTGATCGCTTTCCAGCAAATCGAAGTCATTTTTAATTTTGCTTGTTTACGGTCTCATTCAATTAAGCATGGAAATTGACCTTATGTCATTGCAAAAAGAAGACGTTATAAATATAGCTCATCTCGCCAGACTTGCGATTAAAGACGAGGATATTCCCGTATATGTTCAAAATCTAACCAACATACTGGCATTAGTTGAGCAGATGAGTGCAATAGACACTGCAAGTGTTGAACCAATGGCACACCCATCCGATGCAATTCAACGATTAAGAGACGATAAAGTCACCGAAACCGATCAACGAGATCATTTTCAGGCGATTGCCCCCGACACCGAGGCAGGATTATACCTGGTTCCAAAAGTCATAGAATAGGTTTCAGGATCGAAATACGAACCTTATATAAAATAATACACAAAAAGTAACGACTCACCCACCCTCTGTGGTGAATAGTCGCTAAAAAACGTTAATTGAAAGTACGGTACTAGGATTAAACGCTATGCATAATAAATCTGTCGCGGAGCTATCCCTTGCGCTCGCAAATAAGGATATCTCCAGTGTTGAGTTGACCCAGCACTATATTCAGCGGGTAGAACAACTTGCCCCGCAGCTTAACTGTATGATATCAACAACCCCCGAACTGGCACTAGAACAAGCCAGACTTGCCGATCAAACGCGTGCCGACAGCAAGGGCTGCGCACTTACCGGCATCCCGATTATGCACAAAGATATATTTTGCAGTAATGGCGTAAAAACTAGCTGTGGCTCCAAAATGCTCGACAATTTCATCGCGCCCTATGACGCCAATGTGGTATCTCTGTGCAAACAAGCCGGTACCGTCATGCTCGGTAAGACCAATATGGATGAATTCGCCATGGGCTCATCAAACGAAACCAGCTTCTACGGTGCCGTCAATAATCCCTGGGACCCCAGCAAGGTCCCCGGTGGTTCATCCGGTGGCTCCGCCGCCGCAGTGGCGGCAAGACTCACTCCATTGGCCACCGGCACGGATACCGGCGGCTCCATACGACAACCTGCGGCCTTGTGTGGCATTACCGGTTTAAAACCGACCTATGGACGGGTATCACGCTACGGCATGATCGCCTTCGCCTCGAGCCTAGACCAGGCCGGCCCGATGACACGCAGTGCCGAAGACGCAGCCCTTTTACTCAATATTATGGCAGGATTTGATCCCCGTGATTCAACCAGCCTAGAGCACGAGGTGCCTGATTATAGCGAGACACTCAATCGCAAACTCAGTGGTCTCAAGATCGGTCTTCCTAAGCAGTATTTTGATGCGGGCCTGCACCCAACGGTCGAACAGGCGATTCAGACCGCCATAAAAGAGTATGAGGCACTAGGTGCTAGCTTTAGCGAGATTTCGTTACCGAATACCTCATTGGCCGTTTCGGCCTATTACGTGGTCGCACCGGCCGAGTGTTCCTCCAACTTATCTCGCTTCGACGGCGTTCGTTTTGGTTATCAGTGTAAAGACCCTGTCGACCTGGAAGATTTTTATAAACGCAGTCGCGGTGAAGGCTTTGGCCCCGAGGTCAAACGTCGTATTCTGATAGGCACCTATGCACTATCCGCTGGATACTATGACGCCTACTATCTTAAAGCCCAAAAAATTCGTAGACTGATCAGTGATGATTTTACCCAAGCCTTTAAACAAGTCGATGTTATTATGGGACCCACCACACCGACGGTCGCATTTGCATTGGGAGAAAAGACCAATGACCCGGTTTCGATGTATTTGTCTGATGCGTACACTATCGCGACTAATCTAGCGGGCCTACCCGGTATTTCCATACCCGCAGGACTCGTCGACGGTTTGCCCATAGGCTTGCAGATTATTGGTAACTATTTTCAAGAGGCCAAGATTCTCAATATCGCACACCAGTTTCAACAAACGACAAACTGGCATACTGAGATGCCTGATGCATTCAAATAACTTTTGTTAACGCTACTCAATTTAAGGTGATCAAATGGAATGGGAAACCGTCATTGGTCTGGAAATACATACCCAGCTTTCCACTAAAAGCAAGATTTTTTCGGGTGCCTCTACCGCGTATGGTGCTGAACCTAATACACAGGCTTGTGCCGTAGATCTAGGCTTACCCGGTGTATTGCCGGTAGTAAACAAAGAGGTCATTCGCATGGCGGTGAAACTGGGACTGGCCATTAATGGCAAAATCGCGGAAAAATCGGTATTTGCACGAAAAAATTATTTTTACCCGGACCTGCCTAAAGGTTACCAGATCAGTCAATTGGAATTACCGATCGTTGAACATGGTAAAATGGAGATCGAACTCGCGGACGGTAGTACCAAAGTCATCGGTATCACCCGGGCCCATTTAGAAGAAGATGCCGGTAAATCCCTACACGAGGATTTTCACGGCAAAACCGGCATAGATCTAAACCGTGCGGGTACACCACTGATAGAAATCGTATCAGAACCGGACATGCGATCGGCAGAAGAGGCCATCGCCTACATGAAAAAAATACATGCCCTCGTGCAGTATCTAGAGATCTGCGACGGCAATATGGCGGAGGGTTCATTTCGTTGCGACGCCAATGTCTCAGTTCGTCCAAAAGGACAGAGTGAATTGGGTACTCGCGCAGAACTGAAAAATATAAATTCGTTTCGATTTGTCGAAAAAGCTATCAACTTAGAGGTTGAGCGACAGATCGAACTACTCGAAGACGGAGGCAAGGTAGCACAAGAGACTCGTCTTTACGATGCCGACAAAAACGAGACTCGCCCCATGCGCAGCAAAGAAGAGGCCAATGACTACCGTTACTTTCCAGACCCTGATTTATTGCCCGTGGTCATCGACAGCACTTATATTGAACAGATAAGGCAAGACCTGCCCGAATTACCCGAGCAAAAAAAACGTCGTTTTATTACCGATTTTAATTTGAGCACCTACGACGCAGAAGTACTCACCGCTAACCGTGATATGGCTATCTATTTCGAGAAAGTTACCCAGTTAACTGGTGAAGCAAAGTTATCAGCAAATTGGATTATGGGGGAATTGATTGCAGCATTGAATAAAAACGCCCTTTCTTTTAGCGATAGCCCAGTATCGGCTGAATTAATGGCTAGCATGATCAAGCGAATTAAAGATAATACGATTTCAGGCAAGATCGCCAAGACGGTCTTTGAAGCTATGTGGGCAGGAGACGGCGATGCGGATACTATCATCGAGAAAAAAGCACTAAAACAAATCACGGACAGTGGCGCGATTGAGCAAATCATCGACGACATCTTGGCGAAAAATCCCGATCAACTCACGCAGTTTCGAGCAGGTAAAGAAAAATTAAAGGGTTTTTTTGTTGGCAAAGTCATGCAGGCGACTAAGGGGAAGGCCAATCCGCAACAAGTCAATGCCTTGCTTGATCAAAAACTTAAAGCTTAGCGCAATACACTAACCATGAACGACGCTCACGATCTCAAGGTGATCCTCGAATCACATTTCCCAATAGTTACGATCCAGACGCATGAAGAAAAACGTGCTATCGCCTTGATTTCACGAGTCGCATCCAAAATTCCGCGCTCATTATATACCTGGTCCAGTACCGATGGCCTGAAATCGGAATATGAGTTATCGACAGCAAAGAATTTTTCATTACAAGCCAAAGACGATCACTACCAGACAAAAAATAATGATAGTAGCGATCCCGATGCGGCATTAAAATTAATTAAAAATTCGGTTAAAAACGCCGTCATTGTGCTGTCTGATTTCCACTCCTACCTTACCGAACCGACAACCTTGCGTCGTTTAAAGGAAATAGCCCTAGACCAAGTTAATAGTAAAAATACGGTGGTTATGATCAGCCACAATATTAATGTTCCTGGAGAAATCTCACGTCTCTGTGCAAATTTCAGCCTAAGCCTACCGGATACCAAGGCACTCGAACAATTGGTACATGATGAGGCGAAGATTTGGACCCTTAAAAACTCATCTAACAAGGTCAAAGCAGATCGAAAATCGATAGAACTTATGGTTCGAAATCTACAAGGTCTGACCGTGAGTGATGCCAAGCGACTGATCCGAAATGCTATCTATAACGACGGCGCAATAACACAAAGTGATCTCACTGCGATAATGAAGGCAAAGTATGAGTTATTAGGCCAAGACGGCAGCCTATCCTTCGAATACGATACTTCTCAATTTAGTGATGTTGGCGGCTTTAGCAAGTTAATCAGATGGACGGAACAACGCAAATCAAGCTTTCTAAGCGAAGACAACACGGGCTTAGATATCCCTAAAGGTGTATTACTGCTAGGCATACAAGGCTGCGGGAAAAGCCTTGCAGCGCGTGCTATCGCTGGGGTGTGGGGAATACCCTTGTTACGACTTGATTTCGGCGCATTGTATAATAAATTTTTTGGCGAGACCGAAAAAAATATTCGTCAATCACTCGCTACGGCAGAATTAATGTCACCGTGCGTACTGTGGATGGATGAAGTTGAAAAAGGAATCGCGACCGGAGACAATGACAACGGTACTTCACGCCGTATACTCGCGACATTGCTCACCTGGATGGCAGAAAACAAAAAGCGCGTATTCATTGTCGCCACCGCAAACGATATACAAAGTTTACCGCCTGAACTCATACGCAAAGGCCGCATGGATGAAATATTTTTTGTCGATCTACCCGACACGGCGGCACGCGCCGAAATTCTGAAAATTCATATCGCACGACGCGGTCAAGATCCTACAAATTTTGACATGGAGACCCTGGCACAACAATGTGACGGCTTTTCTGGCGCGGAAATAGAGCAAGCCATTGTCTCCGCGATATACGCGGCGCACGGAGACCAAAAAGAACTCAATACCGAACATATTGACCACGAAATAGCCAAGACGCAGCCATTGTCTGTGGTCATGTCAGAAAAAATTGCTAGCCTGAGGGCCTGGGCACAAGGCCGTACGGTTAAAGTAGATTAGTGCCCGTCCATAAACGAGGATATTTCTTCAAGTTCAAGGCGCATCGGATTTTTAAAGCGCAGCATAGACTACTATGTGAGCATTTAAAAATTCGATGCAACGTAGAAATTGGAGAAATAGACCGTTTATGGATGGGCACTAGACTAGCGTTAATCGACTTCTTCAATGTAACTCCGCGCGATCGGAGT